>NZ_JABMCX010000070.1 GCF_013179505.1 Paenarthrobacter sp. CM16
TACCAGCAAACGGTCATGACTTACGATCCTTCTTCGAGCGGCGCGCTCTCCTACATGGAAGCCGCTGCCGAAATCGCCGAACGCTAGAATTCTTGAAACACTGCAACAGCCTGAGCAGGTCCGTGCTCGGCCATTTCATCGGAGGGATGAATCAATGAGCGAAAAGCGAAGGGGCCTCGGTAGGGGTCTTGGGGCTCTCATTCCCAGCTCGGCCGCGGCCCAGGGAAACGGTTCTGCGCCGTCCCGCCCAGTGGATTTGTTCTTCCCGGAAGCAAAGAAGTCCGTTGAACCGGTAGTGGAGGCTCCGGCTTCCGAAGCGGCGGTTGAAGCGGAGCCTTCGCAGTCGGCTGGTGCAGCAGCAACCGCCGGTAAGGCCGCAGTGCAGGAGACTAGGAAGTCTGCGGCGTCCAATTCTGCTGCCTCCAAGGCGCCGGCTTCCAAGGCGCCGGCCAAGTCCGCCGCCAAGTCAACGCCGGCTAAGCCTGCGTCCAAGCGAACTACTGCTTCGTCGACTCCGGAAACCAACGATGTGGAGGCGGCTTCCTCTTCCTCTGCGTCAAACGTGGAGCTGGTCGAGGTCCCCGGCGCCCGCTTCGCCGAGATTCCGGTAGGTGACATTCACCCAAACCGCAAACAGCCTCGTTCGGTCTTCGATGAAGATGACATGGCAGAGCTGGTCCACTCGGTTCGAGAAATCGGCGTCCTCCAGCCAATTGTTGTACGTACTTCAACCGAAAAGGGTGGAGAACCGTATGAACTGGTCATGGGTGAGCGTCGATGGCGTGCAGTTCAGGCCGCGGGCCTCGAAACCATCCCTGCGATTGTCCGAGACACCACCGACGACGACCTTCTCCGGGATGCACTGCTGGAGAACTTGCACCGGAGTCAGCTGAACCCCCTTGAAGAGGCTGCTGCCTACCAGCAACTCCTGGAAGACTTCGGCACCACCCACGAGCAGCTCGCGGACCGTATTGGCCGCTCACGTCCGCAGGTCTCCAACACGCTGCGATTACTGAAGCTCCCGCCCTTGGTTCAACGACGTGTAGCTGCCAGCGTACTTTCAGCAGGGCACGCCCGTGCTCTTCTGGCACTCCCGGACGCAGCCGCCATGGAACGTTTGGCTCAGAGGATCGTGGCTGAGGGTATGTCTGTCCGTGCGACAGAAGAGGCGGTGGCCCTTTATCAGGACCCCACTACACCGGCCAAAAACAGCATTCCGAAGCCGAATGCCCGCCACGAGCGTCTTGATTACCTTGCGTCTTCCCTCTCGGACCGCTTGGATACCAACGTAAAGATCACTCTAGGAGCCCGTAAAGGCCGCGTTAGCATCGAGTTTGCCAGCGTTGAGGATCTCAATCGCATCATGGATGTCCTGGGGCCTGGCGCCGAAGACTGACACTCCTGACTCTCTAAAATGGGATCTGCTCTCTGAGTAGGTCCCATTTTGCTTGTCACCTGAGTTTTCTCCTACGAAATGGGCACGGGAACGCCCCATTTGCCGCGTGATACTCGCTGCCCGGGCATCGAAAGTTCCTGAGCAGCGCATGCTCGGGATGTTTCACGTGAAACGAACGTGGGTCCTTCGTCTTTGCGCAGTTGTGGGTTTATGCCGCTTGAAGACCGCTGTTCTGCAGTATTGCCACCTCGGATGGTCGCACCTTCTTGTGGTCTTCCAGGCTGCGTGGCTACTGTTGGGCAGTGATGGAAGACAAATGGATACAAGCGCTGAGCTCTCCAAAGCCGTTGCATTGTTGGTGTCGCACGGATGGGATGGACGTGACATCGCCGTATTCATCTGAAACAGCAGATGAGTAGCCCTAACTGCTTGAGCGGATGCATTCGGCGTTTCACGTGAAACAACTTGCCCTTAGCATTTTGACATCGAGCTTGGTCCAAAGTCCGGTGTTCCGGTCCAGAGCTGCGCCCCGGGAAGTAGTTCAGGTCGCTCAAGCGGTACATTGAGTTTGATTTGTCGTCGCCCTGAGGACAAAACGCAGTCAAGGCGCCTTCGAGGCTGGCCAAGGGACTGCCAATGTAGCCGCAAACTTCTCTGGAGGTCAGCGGTCCGCCGCCAGTACCTTCTCATCAACTAGGAGGCACCCAGGTGGGACACTCACAAACAGTGATTTCGGGCTTCTTTGGGCAGGACACGGACGAAGTTGCAGTTGCCTGCCTGTTCATTCAGCGAAGCTCTCCTACTCCTGCCTCGAACTGGCTGGTTAGATGTCCCCCTCCCGTTTCACGTGAAACAAGATCGTGAATGGACTCGACTCCAGATAGACCGCTTGGCAAGTAGTCTGTACAAGCTTGGAGGTGCCACGGACAGGCGCATGAGACCTTTTGACGGAGCCCGATCACCCTTCGAGGAGAGCAGCTATTGATAGCTCACTATTGGATAGAGCGGCGGGCCATGTTGACGCAGTTGTTTCACGTGAAACGTAAGCCGAAACTACTAACTTATGTCTGGCTTTTCGGTGAGACTGGGAAGGCAAGTCGCTGCTCAGTGAACGGCGCTTCACCGTTGAAAACGGCCACTGAATGGCACTTAGAGAGTGGGTCGTTGAGGCGTGATTCAGTCGGTCAGTTGATTCAGTCTGCAAAGCCCGCAGATCGGCTTCCCAACGGTGGATACCGGCTCTGCTTCCTTGCCAGCTTCTCAGGGGGACTCGCGTGGGCACTCCCCCATATACCGTAAGAGACTACGCGAAAGACCGAGGGAACCACGTTCTAAGGCTCCGGAAGGTAGCTTAGGTCAGCTGCGAAGGAGCTTGAACTGGACTAGTCAAGGCCTTTGGACACCGGCCGGCTTGTGGCCACTTGGTGTGACTCTGATTCCAGACTGATTAGTTGTAGCGAGGCAGCTACGGTGGCCGTCCTGGCCGCCGTCCTGAGCTGTACTGTCTTCAAAACCGCTCGCGCCACTGCGTCCAGGCAGATTGCTCATTTTCATTCGCCTCTCTCTGGTGTTCGGGTAGCCAGGGCCAACACTCTGTGCCAGATCCGCATCAAGCGGTGGAGCTGCGCCGACTCGGTCCACCACTGCGCCATCTGCTCGGAGTCATGAGCTTGTTTCGTGGGAGGTCCCAAGGCTGGAGCGCCTCTAAGACTCGGCCAGCCTCCAATCGTTGCTTTCGAGTTACCTGCGGTCTCCCTGGTAAAGCATGGAATTCGTGCCATTGGCTAGTGGGGTGTTCCGAACTCTCAGAAGGACTCCGAACATGTTGCTGTTGCCTGCTGGTATCGAAGCCTCTTGAATCAGGATGCAACCGTAGCCGATGCGGTCATGATCGTTCAGGATCGCGTCCCTTCTCCCCAGCAGACCACTAGTGGGGCTTCGGTGGGAGGCCTCCCATGGTTGCTGCGGCAAGGTCCTGCTGTTCTCTAAATGCTATGGGCGGCAAAGCACCACAGCCCCGGGGGCTGAAGGGAAACTAGTCGGTACTCTGTTGGCTCTGGCCCTGCGTTTATGGGCAATGGACCCCGGCAGTACCCTGTGATCCAATACAGAATGAAGACAGGAACTACCGACGACGTCATCTGCGACCGCACCACCGATGGTAACTTCTCATTGCACGGTTGGTGACGTTGTTGACGAATGGTCAGATGTCGCTGTGGCCGATAGATGTCCTCATGGTGCTTCCGCCTGGTGCACACTGTGAGACTCACCGTGATTATTGTGTGCGCAATTCTGAAGCTGGACGGCTAATTCATTTCCGCTCGTGATCCTAGGGCGGACTGTTTCACGTGAAACGGTGAACCGGTCGGGTCGATGGATGCCTCAAACCTGGCCTGAGGCCTGTGCATAAGGAAGTGGATATCCCTGTGGATAACGCTGGGGATAACTCTGTGGGTATTGTGAGCAGTTGAGGTAAGCATCGGCGCTTATAGCGGTCTACGTGATCGTCTCACCAACTCGTTGAAGCCACCTCGGGAACGACCCGAGCGGTACGCGCGAGAACCGACACCGTAGGAGTCACGCTTCGGGTCTTTACCCCCTATTCTCATTGGTTTTCGGGGCCAATCCCGGCATTCACTACGACCTGAGCTCGCGTACATAAGCCAATGCGGCTCCGAGGAAACGTAGGGCTTCGACGTACCTCTGGGTGAGGAGGGAGGGCGATTTGTGAAGGGGCTCATACTCAGTGGATAAGCCTGTGGATAACTGTGTGCACAACACCAGGACAATTGGGTGCAGCTCGGTGGACAACCACCGTCACAATTTCCCCGACGCTGCATGGTAGGCAGGCGCGCAGATGGCTTTGAGACCTCCGTGTAGATGAGGACCAAAACTGTCTGGCGTTAAGGTTCTCCCTTTTGCGTTCCAGGGCAAACACTTCAATGGGGATTAGGGCGTCGATGGCTGCGGCCTGACAGCGTCCCGCGTTTTGCTAGGGGCATGGCTCCTTACACAATCATCGGATGTCTTTCCCGCGTGGCAGCACTGGTGGATTCGACGGGCTATATGTACTCATCACGCCGGGCCTAAAAGCAACGGACAGCATGTCCGCTCATTGCCTGGCGATAGGGCACGCCAGCTATGTTGACTGGTGTTCCAAGAGCCATCGGCATTCGATTGGATGGCTAGTCTCGGAGGTGCTCGGAAAGAGATGGCCGCGTCCTAGCCGCAGGGCCGTGAGCAGGCCGGCACCATCTCCGTGCGCAGTCATGTGCTTCTCGCACTAGTCTGGTAGGACTACACTCCTACGCTGGAGCAACATGTCCTAGGCAGTGTTTCACGTGAAACGGGTCTGCGTGGTGTCCTCCCTTCGTGTTCTAAAGACGCTCGCTCCCTGCAATGAGCGCAATGCCAGATCGTGCCGGTAGATTGTTCGTGAGTGTAGTGGGTTAGTACGCCGCAGCAGACCACTAATGTTAAGGCCACACGTATCCGCTTCCTTCTCTTCTCTGGGACGCCCGCGACACTAACGGTCTGAGTCTTGGTTTTGGATCCTGACTCCCTGTAGCGCCACGCATAGTTCTGGCCATCGTCGGATGCCCTGCCGTCCCGCGGTTGCGGTGATTCCCCACTGCCGTCGCGACTGAGTGTTTGCTGACCTTCACATATTCTCTTTTCAACTGAAACCCCTATGGACTCGATGAGGGAATACCGGACTACGCTGAATCGCCTGGATGTCACTGGACTGTCGTGAGGCCAAGTTGGTGGTAGCCGGGCATTGCTCTTGTGGGTCACTAGGGTGGTGCAGTGACTATAGACCGTGGAGTTCGTGGGCGAAGTGCATGTAGAAGTGCCACGTGGCAGTGCGCGTTTTCCAATGTTTCACGTGAAACGCTCCGCGAGAACTAGCGGCCAAGAATGACTACCTAGGTCCGTGACAGTCGCTGGCCGTCGCCAATGGCGCCCGGAGCTGGCCCCGTTCTGCTGCGTTAGCCTCTGACTTCAGTCCCCATAGTCGCCCCCCACGCACCGGCTTCTCGCTGGTCCCGCAGCAATCCGGCTATTCACAAGGTGCTGAAGTGCTGGTTCTACATACTTACGAGAGAGAGGAGTTGCCGGCTGAATACTTCGTCGCCCGTTGCCTCTAAGAGCCACCAAGGCCCATGCTACTGCTTTGAACGAGTTGCTGGCGCCTACATCTCTGTTCCATTGCACAAATACCGGCACCATATCGAGAATTTCCTTACGCGGCCGACTCCGGAGATAACTCTCAGGCGTCCTGGCAGCAACCAGGATTGCTAGCCGGTGAGCCTTGATACTCTCTGAGTGTGTAGGAATTCAAGGGGACTACAGTGATCTTTGGTCACTTGGAAGTTTGTTGCCGTGATCCTGAGCATCGCTGGCGTACTTCCCCTTCTCACAGCGCCTGCGAGTTGGGCTTTACGATCGATGGATGCTCAAGAATAGGTCCGCCCCCTGACTCAATGACTTGAGCACCCCGATGAGGTAGATCCGGAGGCGACTGGCAGGCGACCAGCGGGGTGCTGGAAGGGTCCACCGTATGTGACTCCCCTCGAGTCCGTTCACGGCCGAAATCGGCCCTGGAGGGTCTTCTGGCTGCCGTGAACGGCCTCGGGCGCTTGGGGCTCCAAGCAAAAGTTCATCGCTGCCAGTAACCTTCTGTCGAGTTTCCACAGACCAACGATTCATCAGACTCAGACATCAGGATCATGTGCCTGGGACACCGACACCAACCGTGCGGTGTTTCACGTGAAACACGCGCTGCATCAGTGAAGCTACACGCTTTAAGTAGACTAAGGGATCCCGGCGCTGATCTGCCGCCAACTGGTCGTTCCCGGAGCGCGGCAGCCGACCAATGTTTCACGTGAAACAGGGGGCTTTATCGGTATGAAGAGCGGACGTTAGAAGGCCGGAGTTTGCACGCGCTAGTTTGCCGTCCAGGGGACATTCTTGAAGCACGACCTACCCGCCGGCGTTTCACGTGAAACCACCCACTGACTGGGTAGAGCCAAGGCTGGGCGCATTTCCAGCTTCTGCCCTTCCTGTCATTGCTGAGACGGGGACTATTACGGTAGCCGGTTGTGTTGGGAAATGTGTCGGGCTCAACTGAAATGACAACTGCAGGTAGCTGTACAAGAGTCGTCTCGCCAGCAAGTGGGGGAAGTTGCGGACAATGCCACACGCTGTCCGAATGGGCCTGTTGAGAATATTGAGGGTCGCCGACCGTGCAACTCTTATCTGGAGTCGTGACTCTCGCATTGGATTTCCAGTGGCACCTCTAATTTCACCCGCACGCCAGCGACTCCCTAGGTATCGGCAGCGATGAAATCGCTGCGGATCTGTGACCAGTTGTCCGCTTCCCACCGCCATGACCTGCCTTCATCTCCCCTGAATCCTGCGTCGTGGAGACTTCCCAAATAGAAAGCTGAAGGGTTCGAGCTAGTTACAACCGGACTTCATCCACTGAATCCGAGTAAGTCCGACCGTACCGACGAAAGCGACCGGCATTAGAGCCATTCAGGAGTAGGGCCTTTCAAGCACATCTCCTCCAAAGTGTTGCCGATGACAATGTAGCGGTTGGCCCCTGACTGCCTCTTTGAGCGCCACTCCATCCACTCCTGTTTGATGGGCCCAGGGAGGACTACCAGGATCATGCGCTCCGCTCTGCTCGATTGCACAGTGCTGGGAGAGGGCTGCCCGGGTGGGGGTGGGATGTGGGAGAGGGTTGCCCGGGTGGGGGTGGGATGTGGGAGAGGGTCGAGACTCCCCTACCCCAGGTAAGGGAAAGTGTAATGCGGGCTGAGTGTACAGCTGGAGCAGTTCACACCAAAATTTGCAGCTTCAGCAAGCCCAAAAGGTTTACTTCCCCTATAACAACAAAAAACCGGCGGCTGCCGATCCGTGAGGAGCAGCAACCGCCGGTTTTCGATAAATCAGATCAGGAGTTCAACCTAGGACAGGACGTCCGCGAATTCCTTCTCGAAGAACTGCTTCGGCTTGGCGCCGATAACAGTGCTCTTAACTTCTCCCCCGCTGAACAGGTAAACGGCCGGGATGGACGTGATTCCATACTCGGCTGCGATGGCGGGGTTGTCGTCGACGTTGAGCTTCACAACGTCTACCTTCTCGCTGTACTCAACGGAGATCTCGTCGAGGATGGGACCAAGCTTGCGGCAGGGGCCACACCACTCTGCCCAGAAGTCCACGATGACCGGCTTCTCGGAAGCCAGGACATCCGTGCTGAAGCTTGCGTCAGTTACGTCTTTTGCGTTGCTCATAACTTTTCCCTTCGTATGGTTGCTTGGATGCAGCTTTAGGAGTGCAGGTCTGCCAGGTAGTGCTCAACGTCAAGGGCCGCCACACAACCGGAGCCCGAAGCCGTGATGGCCTGGCGGTAGGTGGGATCGATGACATCGCCTGCAGCGAAGACACCCTTGATGTTGGTGCGTGAACTGCGGCCCTCCACGGCGATGGTTCCCTCGGGGGTCAGATCAACCTTGCCCTTGATGAGATCCGTGCGGGGATCGTTGCCGATAGCCACGAAGACGCCGGTGACAGAGAGTTCGGACTCGGTGCCGTCCACGAGGTTCTTCAGCTTCAGGCCAGTGACCTTGTCCTCACCGAGAACATCCTCGACGGCGGTGTTCCAGACGAAGTTGATCTTCTCGTGAGCCTGGGCGCGATCGCCCATGATCTTGGAGGCTTTGAGGGTATCGCGGCGGTGAACCACAGTGACGGACTTTGCGAACTTGGTGAGGAACAGTGCTTCCTCCATTGCGGAGTCGCCACCACCGATCACGGCGATGTCCTGGTCCTTGAAGAAGAAACCGTCGCAGGTTGCACACCAGCTGACACCGTGGCCTGAGAGGCGCTTTTCGTTCGCCAAGCCAAGCTCACGGTAGGCCGAACCAGTGGACAGGATGATGGCCTTCGCCTGGAAGGTCTCCCCCGTACCGATGGTCACGGTCTTGATGTCGCCGTCGAGATCCAGCTCGGTGACGTCCTCAAACTGGATTTCGGTACCGAAACGCGCGGCCTGCTTTTCGAAGTTCTCCATGAGGTCCGGGCCCATGATGCCATCAGGGAATCCCGGGTAGTTTTCCACGTCGGTGGTGTTCATGAGTTCGCCACCAGCGGTGACGGAACCGGCAATGAGCAGAGGCTTCATGTTGGCGCGGGCGGTGTAAACGGCGGCTGTGTAGCCGGCAGGGCCTGAACCTACGATGATGACGTCACGCACCTGCGATGCGCTGTTTTCTGCAATGCTCACGTGGCGTGAACCTCTTCCTTAGTCGATGCTGCGGCTTTCGGGGCAGCCACCTGACTCAACCCCGGCTACGCCCCAAATATTCCGATGGAGATGGGGACCTGAAAGCCACCAATATTCAGGGTACCGTCTGCACGCATGCGGGTTCTAAGCGGTGAAGCCAAGGCAAGTAGCAGTAGAGGCCGTTCTGACTAGTCAAAACGGCCTCTACTGCTACTTACTTGGGTGGGGCTACTGGACGGTGACCTCGGCCAGGCGCAGACCGAACCCGAATCGGGTCTTCGGCGCAGCCAGCTTGGGCAGGGCCTTGATATCTACAATGACGTACTGCGTCTGCGTCGGCGCGGCCAGGGGCATGGTGAGTTCAGGCGAGGTGAAGCTGTTGGTACCTACCAGTTTGGCTCCGTCCATGGCGGGGCGGTCGTTGGTGTAGACGCTGATGCTGCCACCGGATCCGCCCAACTGGTTCAGCACAATGGACTTAACCTCGGTCTTTTCCTTGAGCTCAATCACCAGAGGCATGTTGGTGACGAGTCCACCCCAGTCTGCCGTGGCAAACTCCATGTCCGACCAGTAACTTGCCGCATTGCCGTCGAAAGCCCTGGCAAGGTCTTTGTCGTACGTGGCGGCAAAGGGGAAGTCGCCGAGGCGGGAAATACCTTCGATGGCTGGCGGTGCAGCCGGAGGCGCTGTCTCGGAAGGTGTGGGTTCTTCGGACTTCGTGCTGCTGCTGGTCTGGGGAGCGGGAGTGCTCTCTGAGGCTGCAGGTGCGCCACTGGGAAGGAGGCTGCCCAAGTTGGTGACCGCGAGGACCAGACCCACGATCAAGACAGCGGCCAGCAAGCCACCGACGAGCCAGCGGAGCGAGCGGGGCTCCTTCTCCGGAGCGTCGTCGTCCTCGTACACTTCCTCGTCGTCGTAGTCTTCCTGGACAGCGGCCGACGCCGGGAAGCTGGAGGGGGCGCGGTCGTAACCGGAGTCTGAGGTACCTCGGGCTGCGGCAGAGGCGCCGGCAGCGGCGGCAGCGGCACCTCCTCCGGCGAAACCATAGTCCTCTTCGGACCACAAGGAAACCTTGGGTTCTGCCGGCTCACGCGATGGTGCAGGCTGGGCATTGACGGCCTGAGTGGGCGGCTGCGGTGGCGCGGCAGGAGCAGGGGGCGCAGAAGGAGCGGGTGGAGCCGGCTGCGACGACACCGCCTGAGTGGGCGGCTGTGCGGATGTAGCGGCATTGGAGGCACCGGCAGGGGAAGCACCCGCACCGGCAGCTGAAGAACCAGAGCCGGCGGCAGCACCGGCGTCGTGATTCTTGGACGCGGAGTTCTTCAGCGCGGCAAAGCCCGCGGCTCCGGCACCGGCGGCAGCAGCCAGCTTGCCGGCAATCCCGCTCTTGGCCGACGACGGGCTGGCGGCAGGCCTCGGAGGGACGTTGCCGGCCTGTGGTGCAGCGGCAGGATCGGTGTCGTCCTCGTGCGGGATGGGGTAGCCGTTTTCGTCGTACTGGATGTATGCGGCGTCATGCTCGTCATCCTCATACAGGCCGTCGTATGTTTCAGGCTCATACGTGCGGGGCTGGCCGAAGATCTCGCTGCCGAGCGTCTCAGTGAAGAACGGCTCGATGTACGGCGGGTTGGTGGCAACCACCAGGTCCAGCAAATCGGGCGCGCTGCTGTGGTTGGTGATCAGGTACGTGGTGTTGTCGCTGACGCCCAGATCAAGGATCTGGACGTGGCCGGGGCGCTCCCCCGTGGCGACTTCGCGGGCGCTCTGCGCAACCTGCTCAGCATTACCGGGTCCGGCGACAAGGATGCTCACGGGACGGTTGAGGACCTGGTCCACGCCGTCGAGCACCTGATCTTGGTCATGCGAGGTCAACACATTGGCTGTGACCTTGTAGCGGCCGCCAAGTACTGATCCGACGTCGATCGGGTGGGACACGTGTTCCTCCTAGGCTGTCCGGGAGCTGCGGGTCCTGCACGCGGCCGGCCCGGCGAGCCGGTTCAACCGCTTTTGCAACTACCTGTATTCATTTTCTAGCCTAGCCGATTCATGCGCCGCGCCCATGTTGGCGCCACCGGCTCACTTGCGGTGGTTTCCGCGTGTTGGGAAGTAGGGATTGCGTCCGGCGTCGCCTTGGTAGGTGCGCCGACCCGGCAATGGGACCTGCGGGCGGAACTTGCCGCCGCGTGCGGTGCTGGGTGCGTCCTCTTCGGGCAAGTATGTCTTGGGGGCGTCTGCAGTGTCCGCGGCAGACACTGCAGGAGCCCGGTCCACGGCCGGACCGGCCCGGTAGGATGCCGCATCGAACTCGCCCGAGATGCGCGGAATCAGACCGGTATCGTCCGAGACCGTGGCGCGGGCCGTCGTCGTGGTTTCCACGGTTTCGCCGGAAACCGGCGCTGGAGCACCCCGTCCCAGACGTCCCATCAGCGGCCGCAGGAGGTCCCGCAGTTCGGTGACGTGGAAGACGCGCAGCAGGACCAGGTACGCGAGCAGCATGACGGGCCCGACGACGACCACCGTCACCAAGGCGGCCGGGCGGCTGCTCCAGGCGAAACCGTCGGCCCGGTAGCTGCCCAGAAGCCACAGTGCGCCCGCACCGGCCAGTGCGGAACCGAGACCCGCATACCCCATGCGAATGTACGAATTGGCGATGCGGGGACCGTCGAGGTGGCCCAGCAGGCGGCGCAGGAACACCACGCTGATCACTACGGAGAGGATGTTGCCCAGGGTGTAAAGAATGGCGATGGCGTAGATGATCTGGCCCACGGGCAGGAACTGGATGAAGAAAGCACCCACCACGTAGATCACGGCCAGCCACAACTGAACGTACAAGGGTGTGCGGGCGTCCTCGTTGGCGTAGAACACGCGGGACATCATGAAGTTGGCGCTCAGGAAGGGGGTGCTGAGGGCAAGGATGGTGAGCGTTTGGGCCAGCATGACGCCGTCCTGCGGCTTGCCGCCGGAGAAGAACATGCCCAGCGGACCAGCCAAGGCGAAGAGGGCCAGGGCGCCGAAAACCGTGGCTACGGCCATGGTGCGGAGACCGTGGGAGAGGGCGTCGCGAAGTTCGGCCTTGTTGCCGTCCTGGGACGCGCGGGTCATGCGGTTAAAAAGGACGGTAGCCAGGGACAAGGCGATGATCGAGTGCGGCAGCAGGTACAGCTGGCTCGCGACTTCCAAAACGGCGTTACCGGGCAGGACCGCTGCGCCCACCGTATCCCCCGCGTTCTGCAGGCGGAGCCGCTCTGCGCCGGGAATGGTGGCGATCCTCATGATGTACAGGAAGGCCAACTGCCCGACGGCGGCCGTGGCCAACGTCCAGACGCTCAGCTTGGCGGCCTGGCCCAGTCCAACGCCGCGCCAGCCAAAGCGGGGGCGAAGGCCAAGGCGCAAGCGGAAGACTGGAATGAGCAGGATGGCCGTCTGGGCCACCACACCGAACGTGGAGAACCCCGCTATCAGGAAGGTCTGGGTGGGTCCCCAGTTGTCCAGCGTGTGCGGGTTGGTGATGTTGGCGCCCAGGATCCAAATGAACATGCCCAGGCCGGCGATGGCCACGAGGTTGTTGAGGATGGGGGCCCACATGGCGGGCCCGAATGCTCCGTGGGCATTCAACACCTGGGTCAGCAGGGCATAGAGCCCGTAGAAGAAGATTTGTGGGAGGCACCAGAAGGCAAAGGTGACGGCAAGGGCCTTTTGCTGCTCCGAGTAGCCCTGGGTGGTGAGGTCGATGACCAACGGTGCCGCGAGGGTCACCAGCGCGGTCAAGGCCAGCAGCACCAGGACCGCGAGGGTGAGCAGGCGGCTGATGTAGTCCGCACCGCGGTCCGGGGCCTTGCTCGCTTTGATGATCTGGGGAACCAGGACGGCGTTGAACACGCCACCGGCAACCAGCAAAAAGATCAGGTTGGGCAGGTTGTTCGCGTTGATAAACGTGTCATTGACCGTGGAACCCAGGCCAAGGGCGGCACCGAGCATCCAAGTTTTTGCGAAGCCAAGGAACCGGGAAACCAGCGTTCCTGCGGCCATGATGGCACTGGAACGGGCTTCTCCGGATTGAACGGACTGGGTTGTTTTGGCTTCAGACATCGCCTTTATCGTCCCACGTACCCGGCTCAGAGGTGATCGGGCAGCACTTCCCGTGCCAGGTCAGCGATGCGGCGTTCGTTGGGGAAGGACAATTTGCGGGCCAGTTCCTGGATGGGAACCCAGGCAGCATCAACGGCTTCCTGATCGGGATCATTCTCGATAGTCAGCTCGCCGCCGGTTGCCTGGAGGAGGAAATGGTGCACGGTCTTGTGGACGCGGTGCCCGCTCACGGTGAACCAGTAATCGATGCTGCCCAGTGGCGCCAGGATGCTGCCTTCGATGCCGGTTTCCTCGGCGATCTCACGGACGGCAGCTTCCTCGTTGTTCTCCCGGCCTTCCGGATGTCCCTTCGGGAGGCACCACTCAAGGCGGCCACCCCTATTAAGGCGGGCGATGATCGCAACCCGGAGTTCGCCGTCGGACGTGTCTACAACGACGCCACCGGCTGACACTTCCTCAACAGTGGGAAGTGAGGCCTGCACCGGGTGCTGCTGGGCGGGCGCGACGTGAGCACCGATTGCCGACGGCAACGGTGCGTTTGTCCTCCTGCCAGGAGCGCTCGGGATCGGGTTGGCCATGAGGTCCACTCTAACGACTCTTGCCCTCGAGTGATGACCGGGACATGGCCACAAGATGGACTGCAGGAGATGCTCCGCGGACACATGCCTGATTTCGCATGGAACAGTGGCCCAATGCTGAGCAAAAATCTGCCAAGCTTAAGGGACTATGGCGCACGTATTGGACAGCTCTTCAGTTAACTTCACCATCGATCCGGTGGTGCTCGACCTCGGGCAGCGCTTTGTTGATGCCGGATTCGAGCTGTCCTTGGTGGGTGGACCCGTGCGCGACCTCTTCCTGGGGAGGACGTCCCCGGACCTCGACTTCACCACCGACGCCACCCCGGACCAGACCATTGCGGTCATCAAGAAGTGGGCGGACAACTTCTGGGAAATCGGCCGTGCATTCGGCACTATCGGTATGAAGAAGAACGGTTTCCAGATTGAAGTCACCACATACCGGGCGGAGGCTTACGACCCCGATTCGCGTAAGCCCGTGGTGGCTTTCGGCAACTCCCTGACAGACGATCTCCTGCGCCGTGATTTCACCATCAACGCCATGGCGCTGCGGTTGCCCAGCCTCGAACTTGTGGATCCATTTGGCGGCGTCCGGGACCTCCACGCGTCAGAGCTCGCCACCCCCGGGGCCCCGGAGACCTCTTTCTCCGACGATCCGCTGCGCATGATGCGCGCGGCCCGGTTTGCATCCCAGCTCGGCGTGTCGGTTCACGACGACGTCCGGCTCGCGATGTCGCAAATGGCTGACCGCATCAAGATCATCTCTGCGGAGCGCATCCGTGAAGAGTTGGTCAAGCTCATCAACGGCGCGCACCCCCGCGTGGGTATTGACCTCCTGGTGGATACGGGCCTCGCCGAGTTCGTGTTGCCCGAAGTTTCCGCCCTGCGCCTCGAAGCCGATGAACACCACCGGCACAAGGATGTCTACCAGCACTCGCTGCAGGTCCTGGAACAGGCCGCCGCACTGGAAACGGGTCCTGACGGTCCGGTGCCCGGCCCCGACTTTGTGCTGAGGTTCGCTGCGTTGATGCACGACGTCGGCAAGCCGGCTACGCGCCGTTTTGAACCGGGCGGCGCGGTGAGCTTCCGCCATCATGACGTTGTGGGCTCCAAGCTGACGGCGAAGCGCATGAAGGCGCTGCGGTTCGACAACGAGTCCATCAAAGCGGTGTCCCGCCTCGTTGAGCTGCACATGCGGTTCTACGGCTACGGAGATGCCGGCTGGAGCGACTCCGCTGTCCGCCGCTACGTGACCGACGCCGGTCCCCTGCTGGAACGCCTGCACCGCCTCACCCGCTCCGACGTCACCACACGTAACCAACGCAAGGCCGACCGTCTGTCCTTCGCCTACGATGACCTTGAGCACCGCATCTCGGCGCTTCTGGAACAGGAATCATTGGCGGCAGTCCGTCCTGACCTTGATGGTGCGCAGATCATGGCACTTCTGGGGCTTAAGCCGGGTCCCGTGGTGGGGCGGGCTTACAAGTTCCTTCTGGAAGAACGGATGGAACACGGGCCGCTGTCCCCGGAGGAAGCCGAGCAGAAACTCTTGGCATGGTGGGAAGCGCAACCCGAGTCCGCCGTCGTCGAGCCGTTGACCGAAACCGAGGAGCCTTAATGAACGCTGCCATTTCCCCGCGTCCGCAACTCTGGATCCTTCGACACGGCGAGACCGAGTGGTCCAAAAGCGGCCAGTACACCGGCCTGACGGATCTTCCCCTCACTGTTGAGGGCGAGCAACAGGCTGTTGAAGCCCGCAAGGTCCTGGAAGGCATCGACTTTGACCTGGTCATGACCTCGCCACTGCGCCGCGCCCGGCGTACGGCAGAACTCGCGGGGTACCCGGAGGCCGTCCATGAGCCGCTGGCCGTGGAATGGAACTACGGCGACTACGAAGGAATCAGCTCGGACCTGATCCGGAAGGACAACCCGGACTACCTCATCTGGACCGATGGCGTACCCAACGGCGAGACCCTGGACGAAGTTGCTGCACGGGCCGACAAGATCATTGGGCGGGTCCTGGAATCCGGAATGGACAATGTCCTGATTGTTGCCCATGGTCATTTCTCCCGCATCCTGACCGCCCGTTGGCTGGAAATGGATGCCCGCGAAGGCCGGCACTTCATTCTGGGAACGGCGAAGGTCTGCACCCTCGGATGGGATAAGCGCACACCTGCAATTGTGCGTTGGGGACTCTAAAACACGAATTTTGAAAAACTTTTGGCGAATTAGCTAATTTCGCTGGTCAAACTCCTTCTTCATGGGGTAGTTTGTATCTTGTTCCCAGAGCGACCCGCCGGGAACAAGGCGCGCATTCCCTGGTTCAGTCAGCCGGGAGAATGCCACAGCAGGTCCTCGTGACCAGAAAAGGAGGTTGGGAAAAATGATTACTTTGACTAGCGGACGGAAGTTGACCGTCACTGCTGCCCCGGCCTCTGCTGATGATCGACGCCATTTTTGCTCTCTGACCCACTCCTGAACCATCCGGACCGGCCTTGCTGCCGGCGGTGTTCTTGACGGCCTCCTGTCCTTTGGATGGCTGAGTAGTCAGTTGTAGGCGCGGACCCACGCAGCATGCCGCGGGTGCGCAGTTTCCCCATAGTTCGGAACCAGCTTCTTGTTGGGTCGACTGCCGGAAGCACGCGCAATTGTGCACGACGATTCGGGTTTCCCCGTTTCGGTCCGCTTATCCCCTTTATTATCCTCGGCTCTTTATGTCCTTTTAGGCCTTGATTTCTTTCGAATTCACTTGGCTCTAATTGTTGTGCCTAAATTCCGAACAATTTGTTGTGGAAAGGAGGTGAACCATGCGAAAACGCCCCGAAGACCTGCGTTTCTACAAGAGCAGCGATGCTCCCAAGGACCGCACCCTGTTCAACGGTCAGCTGCTCGACCAGCGCCGTGAAGACGTCTACGTTGTCCTGCACCAGATGGGACTCATCCGTTGATGTCCTTCAGCCAGCCCCGAAGGAGTTCAGGTGCCACACATTCATGCTGAACCTCAAGGAGCCCACGCGGCTACGCGTGGGCTCCCCCCTTTTAAGCACCAGGTTAATGATGCCCGCCATGATGGGTGTGATGCTGCGGGCCAAGGGGTGACTGTAAGCTCGATCCATGCAGGAGACGAAGCCGCACCGGCCGCAAAAACGTGCCCGCTTTGTGGTTCCGAGCCGTAGCGACTCCCTGCTTCGGAACTTCACGGAGCTCATTGGCGGCCCGCTGGGGAAGCACTCGTCTCCGGGAAGAGTCTCCTCCGGACCGTTTACGGTTGAACGGGTCCTCATTGTCCTGACCGTGGTGGCCGCGCTGCTGGCCGTTCTTGCCAAGGAGTATTGCCGCGTCAATGGATGGCAGACGCCGGGGCAGTTCTACGCCACGTGTTACTCCGACTTCCCTGAACTCTTCAAAAACCGCGGCCTCGGTGATGGCGTCTTCCCCTTCTTCACCCAGGGAAGCCTGTTCGAATACCCCGTCCTCATGGGCATCATTGCGGGCATCACCGCCATGATGGTGCCAGGACAAGGAGTGGGCAGCGAACGCATCCTGGGGTACTTCGACATCAACGCCACACTCATTGTGGCCGTCTGGATTGTCACGGTTCTCCTGACCGCCCGGATCAACAAGCGACGCCCGTGGGATGCCGCCATGGTGGCGGTGGCGCCCGGGATCATCCTTGCCAGCTTCATCAACTGGGATATGTGGGCCGTGGGCTTGCTCGCCCTGGGAATGTACTTCTTCTCACGGGACAAGTTGATCCTGGCCGGAGTGTGCATCGGGCTTGGAACAGCCACCAAGTTGTATCCCGTCCTGATCCTCGGCGCCGTGCTGGTCCTTGCGCTGCGATCCGGGAAGCTGCGGACGTTCTTCATCACTGCCGGGGCCGCACTGGGATCGTGGCTGGCCGTGAACCTGCCCATCGCAGCAATGAACCCCTCCGGTTGGCGCTACTTCTTCGAGTTCACCCAGGAACGCCCCGCCGGCTACAGCTCACCGTGGTTTGCCTACAACCTGGTGGCAGACCGGGTCCAGTGGACCCAGATGAATGCGGCCACCATCAACTCGCTGGCGTTCTACCTGTTTATCCTGGCCTGCGCGCTGATCGGTGCTTTGGCATTGTGCGCGCCGCGGCGACCCCGAATCGCCCAACTGGTGTTCCTCATAGTTGCCGCGTTCATCCTCACCAACAAGGTCTACTCACCACAGTTTGTTATCTGGCTCATCCCGCTGCTTGCTTTGGCCCGGCCCCGGTGGCGCGATTTCCTCATCTGGCAGGCAGCCGAAGGATTGCACTGGGCGGCCATCTGGATGTACCTGGGCCAGGCAACCAGTGGTGGCTCAGTCCAACACAACATCGACATGTCCTACTACGTCCTGGCTGTCGGCCTGCACATGGTGGCCACGGCCTACCTGATGGCCCGGGTGGTGATGGAGATCTGGGATCCTGCCCAGGACCCGCTGCGCATCCACGGCGAGGACGACCCCCATGGCGGACCCTTTGACGGAGCCCGGGACTGGTTGAGAATTGATCTCTTCCGACC
>NZ_JABMCX010000071.1 GCF_013179505.1 Paenarthrobacter sp. CM16
TTAAGGGCTGAGTCATGAGTCTGTCCTAGCGAGGTCAGGTGTTGGGGAAGGGCCGGGTTGGCTGGGCCGCAGTGCCGCGGCGAGGAATGCTGCGGCCTCCTCCTGCATGGCCCGGGTGAAGACGTGGGGTTCCGGCCACAAACTGCCGGTGTAGCGGGTGGGCATGCGTTCGGTCAGATGCCGGTGGGCCGCGCGCATGCCCTGTTCCGGGAACAGCGGGTCAGCCAGCCCGTATTGGACCAGGACCTTTTCGGCGGCGGAACGGACGGCAAGGTCCGGCCAGTCGCCCAGCCTGGCGAGGCCGGGGGAGTGAAGCAACCAGGAATGGGCGTCGAGGTAGGCGGGCAGCAGGGAATCGAAGGTGGTCATCATGCACGTCACCACATAGCTGCGGATCAGGGGGCTGAGGGCTGCGAGGACCAAGGCGCGCCCGCCACCGCCGGAGAACCCGAGGCAGCCGAGCCGTCCGGAGTCCACGCCGGGGAGCGTTGAAAGGATGCCCAGCGCGGCGAGGTCGTCATGCGCCACGGTTCCGGCCACGCTGCTGCCCAGCAGCGTGGCGGCCTTGGCCACCGTTTCCTCGTGGGCAGCTGCCGCGGCGTCGTAAAGTTCCGCCGGGGAAGGTTCGACGCCGGCCTCCCGCCAGAGTGCCTGCCGTCCGTTGACGGCGGCGGCGGTGCGCCAGGGCGGGGTGTCCAAGCCAAAGCCGCGGCTTCCCCACATGAAGGTGTCGTGGGCCAGTACCGCGAACCCCTGCTGCGCCATCCAGGTGGCCAGTGCCCGGCCGCCGTAGAGCCTTTGCCGTACCTCGGCCGGGATCGGGCCAAAGGGGAGCATCGTCCTGCTGGAGCCGGCTGCGGTGGAGGTGCCGCCGTCGTGATCCTGTTCCTTGTCCGGAAGGGACACAAGCCGTGCCGCTCCGTGGGATTTGACTCCACCATGGCAGTGCAGGGCCAGAATGCCGGGAAGGGGAGCGGTTTCGCCGGCGGGCCGCACGAACCACGCCGATGTCCTGGGGCCGAAGCCGGGTTGCCAGGACAAATGTGAGGTGGTGACGCCGTCACGATCGGCTTCCCAGTGCACTGTGTACTCAAGATCCGGTGTTACGGAAGGAACGCCAAGTGTGTCGGCCAATTGTTGCGCGGCCGGAGAAGCCGCTTCGAAGCGATGGCGCACGGCATAGTCCGGCCAGTCTTCGTAGCGCGCCAGTGCGCTGGGGCGAATGGGCGTCTCTGCCATGTCAGCCGCGCTCATGGCAGTCGCAGGCGGTGGGGAACAATAGTGTCCTGCCTTATTGATGCGTCAAGGGTGTGCGGGGCGCACGCCGGGCGTCTTCAGCGTGGCGAAATCGGATTCAGCAGCTTCATCAGAAAACGCTTTCTCAAAAATTAGCAAAAGGCTGTACATGGGTCAAGAAAACGTTTACTTTGGTACGGAGCCGCTGAAGCCCAGGACCCAAATCCTGGTCCCTCAGGGGAAGCGCCGGAAGATGGGCGCTCCCCGGAAGGCAAGCACCAACCAGACTCGAAGTCCGTGGATGGCCACGATGACCAAAGGAGACCACATGGCCGCTGTACTACACACGGGGACGCCGCAAGGCGTTCGCGGGCCGGCGAGGGGGAAGCGATGAGCGCCATAGGCGAACTCTCAACGATGACCCGCCGCAAGGGCCCCATGACCAAGGAAGAGAAGAAGGCCAACGGCCGCGACAACAAGGCCGCGTACATCTTCCTCCTTCCCTGGCTGATTGGCCTTCTCGCCATCACCGTGGGCCCCATGATGATGTCGTTGTACCTGTCCTTTACGGACTACAACCTCCTGCAGCCCCCGGAATGGGTGGGCTTGGATAACTTCGTCCGCATGTTCGGCGACGCCAGGCTCCACAACTCCCTGGGTGTGACTTTCACGTACGTCCTGGTAGGTGTCCCGCTGCAGCTGGCGGTGGCCCTGATAATTGCCCTGGTCCTGGACAAGGGTCTCCGCGGACTTCCGTTCTACCGGTCCATCTTCTACTTGCCGTCCCTGCTGGGTGGCTCCGTTGCAGTGGCTATCCTGTGGAAGCAGATCTTCGGCACCACTGGCCTGGTCAACCAGGTTTTGGCGATGGTAGGCATAGAGGGCCCGGGCTGGATCTCGGACCCCAACACTGCGCTTGGCTCCATCATCCTGCTCCACGTGTGGACGTTCGGCAGCCCCATGATCATCTTCCTGGCCGGCCTGCGCCAGATCCCCACCATGTACTACGAAGCTGCCGAAGTTGACGGCGCCACCACACTTCAGAAGTTCTGGCGGATCACCCTGCCGATGCTGAGCCCCATCATCTTCTTCAACCTGGTCCTGCAGATCATCGGTTCGTTCCAATCCTTCACCCAGGCGTTCATCGTCTCGGGCGGCAACGGCGGCCCGTCGGACTCCACCATGTTCTTCACCCTGTACCTGTACCAAAAGGGCTTCGGCCAGTTCGATATGGGTTACGCCTCAGCGATGGCCTGGTTCCTGCTGGTCATCATCGGTGCCTTCACCGCCATCAACTTCATCGCTTCAAAGTATTGGGTGTTCTACGATGACTAAACTCCAGACCCTCCCCGCAGCCTCTTCCGACGACGCCAAGGCCGGCAAGTCCGGCAAGGGCCCGCGCCGCCGCGAGTCCCGTGGCAGCCTCGCTTTCAGCCGCAGCGCCCGCATCAAGGGCCTGGTCAAGCACGCCATCCTGATCATTGTGGGCGGTGTGATGATCTACCCGCTGCTGTGGATGGTGGTTTCCTCCCTGCGGCCCAACGACCTCATCTTCCGCGAACCCGGCCTGTGGCTGGAAAACCTGGAGATGAGCAACTACACCGATGGCTGGTCCGCACTGACGCACCCGTTCGGGCACTACATGGTCAACTCGGCGATCGTGGTTCTTGGCTCCATCCTTGGCAACCTGATCTCCTGCTCCATGGCTGCCTACGCGTTCGCCCGCCTGCAGTTCACGGGCAAGAAGATCTTCTTCGGCATCATGCTGCTGACCATCATGCTTCCGTTCCATGTGGTGATCGTGCCGCAGTACATCCTGTTCTCGCAGATCGGCTGGGTGAACACCTTCTGGCCGCTGATTGTGCCCAAGCTCCTGGCCACCGACGCATTCTTCGTGTTCCTGATGGTCCAGTTCATCCGTGGCATTCCCAAGGACCTCGATGAAGCAGCGCGCATCGATGGCGCCGGCCACCCCAGGATCTTCCTCCGCGTCATCCTGCCCCTGATGGTTCCGGCCTTGGCCACCACCACCATCTTCACGTTCATCTGGACGTGGAACGACTTCTTCGGCGCCTTGATCTACCTGACGGATCCGGACATGTTCACCGTCCCCGTGGCGCTCCGGGCTTTCGTTGATTCGCAGTCGGCAACCAGCTGGGGATCCCTCTTCGCGATGTCCATTGTGTCCCTGCTCCCCGTCTTCCTGGTGTTCCTGTTCGGGCAGCGCTTCCTCATCAAGGGCATCGCCACCACCGGCATCAAATAAGACAACTAGAACAAGTTCGTCTCTTGTAATACAAGATTGTGACTTGTATCATAATTCCAACGGGAAAACGCTTTCTCAGTTCGCATCGAGATCAAAGAAGATCGGAGACAACAGTGCCGGAAAATCCAAAGGGTGAAGCAGTCGCCCCCGCGACTGCCTCGAAAACCCGTGTAGCAGCGCCCAAAGCCAAGCGCAGGCTTCGTGCCTCCGCCCTCGTTGCGGCAACAGCCGCCGCCGTCCTCGCCCTCACCGCTTGTGGTGGCGGCGGCGGATCGGAAGCGAAGAGCGCCGATGGCAAAGTGGAGCTCCGCTTCTCATGGTGGGGCGGGGACAAGCGTGCACAACTGACGCAGGAAGCAATCGCCGCCTTTGAAGCGGAAAACCCCAACATCAAGATCAAGCCGGAGTATGGCGACTGGAGTGGCTACTGGGACAAACTGGCCACCCAGGTTGCCGCCAACGACGCCCCGGACATCATTCAGATGGACGAAAAGTACATCACCGAATACTCCAGCCGTGGCGCTCTGCTGGACCTTTCCAAGCACGACATCGACACCTCCAAGCTCGATGAAGCGGCGTTGAACGCCGGCAAGGGCGAGGACGGGCTCACCGGCATCGCGGCGGGCATCAACGCCGCCACCATCCTCGCCAACCCGGCGGTCTTCCAGGCTGCGGGCGTACCGCTTCCTGACGACAAGACCTGGACGTGGGAAGACTTCGAACGCATCGCGGCCGAGGTTACGGCCAAGTCCCCGAAGGGAACCTACGGCGCGGCTGCATACGGAACGGATGAAGCCTCCCTTGGTGTATGGCTGCGACAGAACGGCAAGTCGCTGTACACGCAGGACGGCAAGCTTGGCTTCGAGCCCTCGGACATCAAGGGCTACTGGGAATTCCTGAAGCAGATGAGCGAGAACAAGGCAGTGCCCACGGCCTCGGAAATCGTCGAAGCTGAAGCTGCCCCGCTGGATCAGAGTGGTCTGGCCACCGGCAAGAACGGCATGGCCTTCTGGTGGTCCAACCAGCTTCCGGCTCTTGAGAAGGCTGCCGGCGGCGAGTTGCAGATCCTCCGCTTCCCGTCCAAGACCGGCAAGGCTGAAGACGCCGGGCTCTGGTACAAAGCCTCGCAGTTCTGGTCCGCTTCCTCCCGGACCAAGCACCCTGAAGAGGCGGCCAAGTTCATCAACTTCCTCGCCAACAACGTCAAGGCCGGCGAGGTCCTCCTTGCGGACCGCGGCGTCTACCCCAACTCGGAGGTCCGCGAGGCAATTGCTCCCAAGCTGGCCAAGGCAGACGTGAAGGTGGTGGACTTCATCGGCGCCATCAAGGAAGAGCTTGGGGAGGCTCCGGCAGCTCCGCCGAAGGGCGCCGGTGCCATCCAGGAAATCATCAAGCGCTACACCTCCGAGGTCATGTTCAACAGGCTCTCGGCGGAAGAAGCAGGCAAGAAGGCTGTGGACGAAATGAAGTCAGCCATCAGCTAGCTTCGCCCGGCAACAACAACCGCGCCCCGGATTGGTCCGTAAGGATCAAACCGGGGCGCGGTTTTTTGTGTGCGGGTCAGTCTTCGGCGATGACGGCCACGGCTCCGGCGGGAACAACGCCAGTGAAGCGCGCACCGCTCAGCAGTTCGTCGCCGTCGGCCTTGACCGGGGCATCCTCACGGCTGTGGTTGATGGCGAACAGGAACGTGCGGCCGTCGTCGGCGCGCCTGCGGGAAAGTTCGACGCCGGCAGTCGCCTCGGTGACGGCACTTACCCCTGCTTCCGCCACGAGCCGGGCGGTCAGGGCGTCGATGCCGGCCGCGTCCGGAAGCGTGGCCAAATACCAGGCCGAACCGTTGCCGACGGATCGGCGCGTCAGGGCCGGAACGCCGTCGAGCGGGTAGTCGGTGAAGGTCGCAAGAACCTCCGTACCTTCTTCAGCGCGGACGTGCTCGCTCCACACGGTGCCCACCGTTCCATCACTCAACGTGACCGAGGTGCCCGGGAACAGGGGATGGAATTCCTCGCTTCGGATCCCCAGCAAGTCCCGGAAAGCACCCGGGTAGCCGCCCAGCCGGACATGGTCCCGCTCGTCGACGATGCCACTGAAATAGGTGATGAGGACTGTGGCCCCGGCTTCCGCTGCCGCCGCGATCGAGGCAGCCGCGGTGTCCGTGACGGAGTACAGGGTGCACGCCAGGATCAGGTCGTAACCGGAGAGATCGCCGGTGGGATGAACAAAATCCGCAGTGATTCCGCGCAGGTACAGTGCGCGGTGGAAGGCGCGCATGGTGTCGAGGTATTTCAACGAATTGTTGGGGTGTGAGTCCAGCTCCGAGGCCCACCAGGCTTCGTAGTCGAAGACCACTGCAACCCTGGATTCCACGCGGGATCCTTTCACGGGTTCCAGTTTGGACAACGCCTCGCCCAGGTCCACCACGTTGCGCCACACCTGCGTGTCGCGGCCGCCGTGGGGAACCATCGCCGAGTGGAACTTCTCCGAGCCAGCCTTGCTTTGCCGCCACTGGAAGAACATCACGGCATCGGCGCCGCGGGCAACGTGGGCCAGGGAGTTCCGGAGCATTTCGCCGGGCATTTTAGGCTGGTTGTGGGGTTGCCAGTTGACCGCCGAGGTGGAGTGTTCCATGAGGATCCATGGCTGGCCTCCTGCTACGCCACGGGTGAGGTCGGCGCTGAAGGCGAGTTCAATTTCGCGCTCCGGGTCTGCGGCCACGAGGTAGTGATCGTTGGCGATCACGTCCATGTCCTTGGACCAGTCGAAGTAGTCCAGGGCCTTGGTAGCACTGGAGACCATGAAGTTGGTGGTTGCCGGAACATTGGGGGTGACCTCGCGGATCACCGCCAGCAGTTCGCGGTAGTAGTCCATGAACACCCACGAGTTGAAGCGGGCAAAGTCCAGTTGCTGGCCTGGGTTCAGTGTGGTGGGAGCCGCTCCCGGCGGGATGATTTCCTCGAAGGAAGCGTAGTGCTGGGACCAGAACGCTGTTCCCCAGGCGTCGTTGAGGGCCTCGATGGTGCCGTAGCGGCGTTCCAGCCAAGCCCGGAAAGCGGCAGCATCTTCCTCGCCGTAAAACTCCCCAACATGGCAGCCAAGCTCGTTGTCCACATGCCACAGCGCCAAGGCGGGGTGGTCTTTATAGCGTTCGGCGATCACACGCGTCATGGTAGTGGCGTACCTGCGGTAGACAGCCGACGACGGCGTGTAGTGGCGTCGGGAGCCCCGCTCCAGCCGCACTCCTTCCGCGGTGACGGGCAGGATTTCGGGGTGTTTGCGGGCCAGCCAGGCCGGGGGAGAAGCGGTGGCCGTGGCAAGAGCCACCTTGATCCCGGCTCCATGGAGGTTGTCCAAAACATCGTCCAGCCAGCCGAAATCATAGGTGCCTTCGGTGGGCTCGAGGAGGCCCCAGGAGAAGATGGCGACGCTCAGGAAGTTCACGCCGGCCTCCTTCATCAGCTCGATGTCTTCGACGCGGATGTCTTCAGGCCACTGCTCGGGGTTATAGTCCCCGCCGTAAGCGAGGCCGTCGATGGCGTTCCAGACAGGAGGCCTGCTGGTGTTTTCGGGGAAGGTCAAAGGGACTCCTTGGTCGTGGTGGCGGGGTCAGTCTCGGCTGGGGTCGGAGGCCATGCAAGCAGCCTAGCCGTGAAACAGGCGGGAAGCAGCTTCCTTGGAAAACGCTTGCCCAGATTCACAATTAGGGATATTGTATCGATTCAGAACGAGTGTAAGCGAGATCACTGCCACGTTGTAGAGACCTCGGAAGCTTGCACCAACTGAGCAAGGAGGCTCTCATGATTGATAGAAGGAAATTCCTCGGAACAGTGGCACTCGGCACCGCATCTGCCGCGTTCCTGGCTGCCTGTGGCCAGTCCTCTTCCCCGGCCCAAACCGGCTCCGCGGACAACCCCGTCACCATCACCTACACCTGGTGGGGCAACGACGACCGTGCGGAACGTACCCGCAAGGCCATTGCCCTGTTTGAATCCAAGAACCCGGACATCAAGGTCAACGGCAACTTCTCGGATTTCGCCGGGTACTGGCAGAAGCGCGCTACCGAAGCTGCCGGTGGCGGACTTCCGGACGTCATGCAGTGGGACCTGTCCTACCTGCGCGACTACGGCCAGCGCAACCAGCTCCTTGACCTGGGCACCGTGAAGATCAATACGGACGCCTTCGAAAAGTCGCTTCTTCCCTCGGGCCAGATCCGGGGCAAGACCTACGGCATTCCCACCAGCACCAACGCTTTCGCGGTTTACTACGATCCCGCCAAGCTCGCCTCCCTGGGCATCGCCGAGCCGGATGGCTCCTGGAACTATAAGGAATTCAACGCCTTCCTTACCGAGGTGGGCCAGAAGGGCAACGGCACGTTGTTCGGCAGCACCGACTACACCGGAGTGTGGTGGATGTTCAACATCTGGCTGCGCCAGAACAACATCCAGGCCTTTACCGAGGACGGAAAGCTGGGCTTCACCAAGGATGACCTGAAGAAGTGGCTGAACATGACCTCGGAGCTGCGCGGCACCGGAGCCATTGTGGGCGAGGACAAGGTAACGCAGTTGCTGCCCAAGTCCCCGTTCGGTTCCAACGTCACTGCAACCGAGGTCACGTGGGATAACTTCATGGCCGGCTACCTCGCGGACAGCGGCGCCAAGGACCTCAAGCTGGTTCCCGTCCCCTCGGATGATCCGGACAACCTGGGCCTGTTCCTTAAGCCCTCCATGCTGATGGTGGCCAGCGCCAAGACCAAGAACAAGGACGCTGCAGCGCGGTTCATCGACTTCATGGTCAACGATCCCGAGGTGGGCCAGATCTTCAAGACCTCCCGCGGGGTCCCGGCGTCGAAGACCCAGCGTGACGGAACCACCTTCGAGGGCACCGACAAACTGGTGGTGGACTACGAGAAGTCCATTGAGAAATACCTCAAGGATGCCCCGGAGCCGCCCATTGTTGGCTTCGGCACACTGGAATCAACGTTCAAGCGCGTTGCCCAGGACCTGAACTACGGCAAGCTCACCGTGGACGGCGCCGCTGATGCGTGGTTCAAGGAAGCCGAAGACCTTATCAAGCAGAACGCCTGATTCAGGCTTTCATGACTGACGGACGATTCTCGTGACGCAAAGCCCAACCTTGAGCAGGCGCGCCGCCTCCGCTCCCTCGCAGCCGCGTAAATCGCGGCGGCGGGGGGCGGACACCCGCGCCGGATACACCTTCCTGCTGCCGTGGCTGCTGGGATTCATCGCCCTGACCGTTGGGCCGATGATCTCTTCGCTGTACCTTTCCTTCACCAACTACAACTTGTTCGATGCCCCCAAGTGGATTGGCCTGGACAACTACACGTCCCTCTTCCAGGACGAGCGGTTCCTGCAGTCCGTGGGCGTGACCATGCAGTACGTGGTCTTTGGTACCCCGCTGAAGCTGGCGGCGGCGTTGGCGATCGCGATGTTGCTCAACAGCAAGCGCAAGGGCCAGGGCTTCTACCGGTCCGCGTTCTACGCCCCGTCACTGATCGGCGCTTCGGTGTCCATCGCCATCGTATGGAAGGCCATGTTCGGTGATTCCGGTCCCGTAGACCAGGGCCTGTCCTTCTTCGGGATCAACCTGGGCGGTTGGGTGGGTAACCCCAACATGACCATGGGCATGATGATCCTGCTGACCGTCTGGCAGTTCGGTGCCCCGATGGTGATCTTCCTGGCCGGCCTCAAGCAGATCCCGGTGGACCTCTACGAGGCAGCCTCGATGGACGGTGCCGGCCCGGTCCGGAAGTTCATGAACATCACCTGGCCCATGCTCTCCCCGGTGATCTTCTTCAACCTGCTGATGGAAACCATCCACGCGTTCCAGATCTTCGCTTCGGCCTACATCATCTCCAACGGTGAAGGCGGCCCGGCAGGCTCCACCCTCTTCTACACCCTCTACCTGTACTTGCGCGGTTTCTCCGATTTCCGGATGGGCTACGCCTCGGCGATGGCCTGGCTCCTGGTGATCGTGGTCGGCATCATCACGCTGATCTTCTTCAAGACCTCCAAGTCCTGGGTCCACTACAGCGGTGATTCGAAATGACAACCATGGCAACCCCCACCCAGCCCGCTCCCACCAAACCCCCAGCGGCGCAGGTCTATAACCCCAAGTCCGAGTCAACCGCGGTCAAGCGGATCAAGAGCACCATCTTCCACGTCGTTGCCCTGGCACTGGTGGCGATGGTCCTCTACCCGGCGCTGTGGATGATCTCGGCATCGTTCAAGCCGAACTCCGAGATCGGCGGTGCCAACAACGCACTGTTGTCCGCCAACTTCAGTTTCGATAACTTCATCACGGCCATGGAAGGCATCGGCGGGGTCTCCACCCTGACGTTCTTCACCAACTCACTGATCCTGGCCGTCGGAGCAGTGGTGGGAACCGTCCTCTCGGCATCCATCTCCGCGTATGCCTTCGCCCGGATCAACTTCCCCGGACGTGGATTGTTCTTCGGCATGATGATCGCCACCTTGCTCCTGCCTTTCCACGTGGTGATCATCCCGCAGTACATCGTGTTCCAGCAGCTTGGCCTGGTGGACACCTACGTGCCGCTGTTGATCGGCAAGTTCCTCGCCGCCGATGCGTTCTTCGTCTTCCTCATGGTCCAGTTCATGCGCGGCCTCCCGGCTGAACTGGATGAGGCGGCCCGCATCGATGGCGCCGGGCACGTGAGGATCTTTGGATCCATCATGCTCCCCCTGATGAAGCCTGCCCTGATCTCCACGTCGATCTTCTCCTTCATCTGGAGCTGGAACGACTTCCTGGGCCCGCTGCTGTACCTGAACACCCCGGAAAAGTACCCGCTTCCCTTGGCGTTGCGGCTCTTCGTGGACCAGACCCAGAGCTCGGACTACGGAGCCATGATCGCCATGTCCGTCCTGGCCCTCCTGCCCGTACTGGTCTTCTTCCTGGTCTTCCAGCGCTACATCGTCGAAGGCGTTTCGACGCAGGGCCTCAAGGGCTAAGGACAAAGAGAATGAGCACAATGAACGCCGCAGGCAAGTCGTCGCCGAAGCCCGGCATCCCGGTCAACCGCTTCGCCCTCTTCGCTGAGACCATCCTGGCGGGGGTCATCGTGCTCCTCCTCTCCGTCCCCTTGGTGACGGCGCCGGCTGCCTATGCGGCCGGCGTCGCGCACTTGGAAAGGCACCTCAGCGGACGGGATGATTCCCTCCGCAGCTTGTGGGGCAATTTCCGTCGTGCGCTTCCCGGCAGTTGGAAGCTGGGAATCACGACGACGGTAGCCGCCGTCGTGATTGTCCTGAACCTGTTGCTCGCCCTGGTGGGTCAACTGCCCGGGCGCGCCATGATCCTGCCGGCCACACTGATCCTGGCTGCAGCCGGGGCCATCCTCCTGCTCCGCACCGCCGGCAACTGGAGCGGCAGCGTCACTTGGGACGGCGATGCCGACCACCAGCCTGCCGAGGTACCAGGCCCCGAACGTTGGGCTGCAGCCTATTCGCAAGCCAAAGCCGATTCTGTGCGCGATTGGACGGGTTCCTTGCTGCTGCTCGCGGCACTCTTCATGACGGTGGTCTTCGTGTGGATGCTGCAGGCACTGTTCGTGATCGTTCCCGGGACCCTGGTCCTGGCGGCGGCTGCCATCAAGATCCGCTCCCACCGTTGAGTTTTTGTACAGCTAATGCCCTTTAGGAGCCTCCTTAAGGGCATTAGCTGTACAAAAACTCCATAAGAAACCGACCCAACCCGCTGAATCGAGCAGTCCACTCCGTGTCGCCGCGCCCGTTCCCCCTGCGCCCCCAATCCGCTAAATCCACCAAGTCCACCAAACCCGCTCCACGGGACGGCTCCACCGAAACCTGGCATTATCCGCTCCGGCACCACAATTACCGGATCTTCGTGGCCCTCTCCTTGGTGGGGAGCGGCGGTGTGTGGATGCAACGGCTGGCCCAGGACTGGCTGGTTCTCCAACTCACGGGGAGCCCCGCCGCCGTGGGCCTGGCCGTTGCACTCCAGTTCCTGCCCATGCTGGTGGTGGGGCCTCTCTCCGGCGTGCTGGTGGATCTTTTCCCCAAGCGCCGCATCCTCCTGGCCTGCCAGGCGGTTGCGGCGTTGCTGGCAGCTGGACTCGCGGTGTGGAATGCCATGGGCGGCACCGACGTCTGGGTTGTCTACGCCTCCTGCATTGCCCTGGGCATCACCAGCGCCATTGACGGCCCTGCCCGGCAAGTGTTCGTCAATGAGGTTGTGGGCGATTCCGGCCTTCCTGCCGCCATCGGGTTGAACAGTGCGGTGGCCCAGCTCGGTGCCATGGCCGGTCCCGCGCTTGCCGGGGTGGTCATTGCCCAGGCCGGTCCTGCAGCTGCGTTCGCGGCCAACGCCGGCATTGGCGCAGCAGTGATGGTCATGATCGTCTCCATCAGGCCAGGTGAGCTGCACCACTCGCCCGAGGTCCGTGGGAAGGAACCGCGGCGTGGCCAGATCCTTGCCGGGTTCCGCTTTGTCCGCGAGCGGCCACCCCTGCTGTTGACCATGCTGCTGGCGGGTTTGCTGGGCGCTTTCGGCATGAACGGCCCGGTTGTCCTGGCTGCCTTCGCGGACAGGGTCTGGCACAGTGGTCCCGCCGGTTTCGGCCTGTTCAATACTGTCAGCGCTTTGGGCGCGCTGGTGGGCGCATTGGTGGCAACCCGGATCAAGCGGTTCGGTCGGAAGGGGATCGTGGCCAGCGCCGGGCTCTTCGGGCTGACGCAACTGCTGGCAGCCTTGATGCCCACGCAGGAGTGGTTCGTGGTGATGCTCATTGTGGTGGGCTTCATGACGTTGCTGTTCCTGACCAGTGCTGCCACCGCCGTTCAGCTGGAAGCCGGGGCCAGCGTTCGCGGCAGGGTGCTGGCCCTGTACTTCCCGTTGCTCTTGGGTGGCCACGCGCTGGGTGGTTTGTTGGCGGGATGGCTGACGGAGGACTTTGGCGTCAGGGCAGGACTGGTGGTTACCGGTGCGCTCGGCATGGCGTCGGCAGCTGTCATTGGGTTCCTGCTGTGGCGGTATTCGGTGCGGCGTGCCCGCACCGTGGCCTGAGCGCTTTTGTTATAAGTGATAGCTCAAACAAACAAAAACTCCCTTGACTGGTGAGGTGCGTCACACCTAGGCTGAGAAAGCGTTTTCTCCGACGTGCATCTGCAAGAGCCCACCCTGCCCAGACAAGGACCCCAGATGTCGATTCGTGCAACAAAGAAGTTCGCGCTCAAAGCTGCAGCCGCCGCGGCCGTTGTAGCCATCACCATGACCGGATGCGGCAGCTCGCCGCAGGCCGCCTCCGATGGAACAGTCACCCTGCGCTTCAGCTGGTGGGGTTCGGATGTCCGCCACAAAATGACCCAAAAACTCATCGATGCTTTCGAAGCAGAGAACCCCACCATCAAAGTCAAAGGCGAATACGGCGACTGGTCCGGGTACTGGGACAAGCTCGCCACCCAGGTGGCCTCCCAGGACGCACCGGACATCATTCAAATGGACGCCGCCTACCTGGGCGAATACGCAGAACGCGGCGCCCTTTTGGAGCTCAAGGACGTAGACCTGGGGAAGTTCGATTCCGCCGTGGCGGATGCCGGCAAGGTGGATGGAAAACAGTATGCCGTCACGGCAGGGGTCAACGCCCAAGTGGTCCTGGCCAACCCCTCACTCCTGACGGCAAGCGGTGTGACCTTGCCCGATGACAAAACGTGGACCTGGGACGAATACAACAAAACTGCGGCTGCCATCACCGAGGGCAGCAAAAGTGGGGTGTACGGCTCCGGAGCTGTCAGCGGCGACGCCCCCATGAATCTCTGGTTCCGCCAACACGGCAAGTCGCTGTTCACTTCGGATGGCAAGTTCGGCTTTGACGAGGCGGACCTGACCGGGTGGTACGAATACCAGGCCGAACTCCGCGATTCCAAGGCTGTGCCGCCCGCCTCGGTGATGACTGAGGACGCCACCGCCTCGGTGGACCAGCAGGGCTTGGCCACCAACAGGTTCGGGCTCGCCTGGTATTGGTCCAACCAGCTAAGCGCCCTCACCAAGGCCTCGGGCCAGCCGCTGGAGATCCACCGGCCGCCGAGCACGGACGGCAGCGCGGCCAGTGCCAAGCAGTTCTACAAGTCCTCACAGTTCTGGTCCGCCAGCTCCCGCACCAAGCACCCGGCCGAAGCCCAGAAACTCATCGACTTCCTGGCCAACAATGTGGAGGCCGGAGAAATAGCCCTCGCGGACCGCGGTATCCCGGGTAATTCGGAGGTCCGTGCTGCTGTCCTTCCCAAGTTGACCCCCGAAGACGCCGTTACGGCCAAGTTCATCGACGAGATCTCCTCCGAATTGGGAGACGCCGTCCCGGTGCCGCCGGCAGGTTCCAGCTCCGCCGTCGAGGCTTTTGGGCGATACGGCCTGGAGGTGCACTTCAACCGGATGTCACCGGCAGACGCCGCCAAGAAAGCCATGGACGAGGCCAGGAGCGCGCTGGGTTAGCCCTTGTCCGGTCCCGCGAGACGGCACTTAAACCCAATGCTTCCTGGAAACATGGGTGTTAACTGCCGTCTCGCGGGCCGAACGTCCAGGTTCCAGGCCCTGCCGCTACTGTTCGGTCCGGAAGCACCACTTGGGCAGCTACGCCCGCAGGAATGGTGCAGTCCACCTCCATGCCATCGGCCGTCCGTCGCCAGGAAACGGCAACCACTCCGCGCTGGGTAGGTACACTCCCGGCAGCATGTTCCAGCCGGCACACCGGCGGTTGAATCACGACGCCGGACGCTCCCGGAGCGGTCACCCGGACACCGAGGAGGTACTCAAGGATCTCCTGGACAACCGAGGCGGACCAGGCGTGGGACTGGCTGTAGTCAGTGCCTTCCTCGAGTTCCCAGGCCTCCCAGGTGAAGGATCCGCCGGCTTCCAGCAAGCGTGCCCAGCCGGGCTGGGTGGCATCCGTCAGGAGATCCAGCACGCTGTCCACCCGGCCCTGGGAAAGCAAAGCACGGAGCAGCCGGTGCACCGTCATGGGACCCTGCCGCATTCCCATCCCGGCAATGCGTTCGGCGTCCTTGCCAGCGTGAGCGGCAGGGGTGATGCCCAGTGACAAGGGGAATGAGGTTGCATGTTGTGATGCGTTCAGGCTTGGCCGGCCGTCGGCGTACAGGCCGTCCACCATCACACCGTCCACGCGCAGCCGGGCGTTGATGCGCTCCGCCAGTTGATCCGCCGCTTCCCTGTAGCGTGCCGCCGCCGATTCAAGGCCCGTAGCCCCGCAGAGCCGGCTGACGGCGTCGAGCACTGACCAGCCCTGGGCGTTCACGGTGGTGCGGGCCACGCAGTCCATGTCGTACCCGAAACGGCCCGGCGCCGGCCAGTCCACGATGCCGTGCAGGTACGGACCCGCGCCGCCGCCGAGGTCCGTGACCAGCCCGGCCGTAGTGCCGCTTCCGGGAATGTGCCGCAGCACGTAATCGGCCGTGTCCATGAGCCGGGGGAGCAGTTCCTGGACCAGCGCGGTATCCCCGCTGAGCCGGTGGTAGTCCTCCACCCATTCGGGCATCATGAGCGAGAAATCCGGGATGTCGCGCTTGCCGTCGCCGTTGGGGTAGACGGCGTTGTAACGGCCACGCTCCCCGGGTGAATCCCAGTAGCGCCGCGCAGATCCTGCGAACTCGCGCAGCGCCTTGGCCGTGAAGTGCCGTTCTCCGAACAACGCCATGGTGGCGTACGAGATATTCACCGCGTCACCCAGGAACTGGCCTTTCTCCCGGGTGGGCGTGTCCACGAACTGCTCCTGCACGCCGAACAACGCAGAGTCCCGGAGGAGGGTGAAGACACGGTTCAGGGTCTCATCGGAGCTGTGGAAGCTGCCCTCGGCGGGGTGCTCGGCATGGATAATCGTGGCCCCCACACTGCCGAGGTCCTGGAGGTGAACGCCTGGAAATTCGAGGTAGCGGAACCCCAAATGCACCGACGCCGCGTAGCGCTGTGGTCCATCCTTTTGCGTGTAGGGGAACGCCATGTCCGTGTTCTGACTGGCGGTTTTCCCCTTGTCCACGCGGCCATCCGGTTGCAGGGTGTACCCCGCGCGGAGCATCACGGTCCGCCCGTGATGGCCTTGGCGGAACTCCACCACCGGGCGCCCTGGAATCACTCGGCCGAAGTCCGCTACCGGGGTGCCGTCGTCGGCAGTGAAAAGCTCGACGACGGGGGCATGGTTTCGCGCGACGCCGGCGTAGTTCGGGGTCAGCACGGGGAAGTCGGCTACGGGGTGGGCTCCGAGCGAAACCGCCGGGTGCCAGTCCTCCGGAGCCGGCCATGCCGTGGCATCGAAGTGTTCGATGGGGTCGCCCTCGTCGTTGCGGTATCCGCTCTGCCGGTAGGGCCCCTCGGCCACCAACCACCCGGGTCCGGAGCCGAACACGTCCCGCGTGCCGTCGTCGTACTCCACCGTCAACTGGGCCAGCAGCCCCGGCCTGCCCGCCGCACGTCCCTGGCCCGGACCGTACCAATGCGCGATGGCGGTCACAGCGGCGGTGTTGCTGGAACGCAGTGCGTCCGTGACGTCCGCGGCGTTGTAGAAGTGCTCACCCGGGTATCCGAAATTGGTGGTCTCCAGGCAAGGGCTGCTGTTGAGGCTGAACGCAGCGTGGTGGCTGGCTGCAGCATAGAGGCGGGCCCGGACGACGGGGCGCCTGAGGCTGAAGGTGGCCTTGGCGAGGGTCCACTCATCGGGCTGGCGGAGAGGGGTGCTGGAGTTCCAACCGCTAAGGGCACCGGGGGCGGTGAAGTCGCTGCTGAGGAGGGTCTTTCCGTCACGGCTGACGCTCAAGGAGAAGTATTCTGCTTGGCTGCGGGGTGCTTGGTGGAACGCGATGCCCGTGCCGGTGCTTGTTCCGGTGCTGGGCGCAACGTCCGCCTCCAGGACTGTGGTGCCGTCAATGCTGACAGTGATACGCCGGCTGTCATCGGTGACCACCAGGTCCTGCCAACCGTTGTGGGGAATCGCGCCGGAACGGGATGCGGCGGTTGCCTCAAAGGCCGGGGTCTGGGCCAGCGCTTCGGTGGGCGGAGCGGACATGGCCCCGATTTCCCAAAGGGGAGCGGGACGAAGCACAGCCGAACCGTTGTCTTTGATCTCCAGGAGCAGTCCTGTGCCGGGCCCATCACTGCGCAGGAGGATCCCGGCAGTACCAAGACGCAACCGTAAGCGGGCTGTCATGACCATGCTGCCGCCGGCTGACACAGGCCACGGAAGGTGGGGCGAACCGCTCACTCGCAGCAGCCCCTCCACTTGTTCCAAAGGCGCACGGCCTCCGGGGTTCCGATGGATCCACTCGGCGTCCCAGCCGCTGGTTGTCGACTCGGGCAGTCCTGCCGAAGCGAAAAGCCCTGTGCTGAAACTTGCCGGGGTGCTCTGTTCACCCACGGCGCCCGTGGAGTCAGTGAGCTGGACGGTCCACTGATAGTCGGTATCGGGGCTGAGGGTGGGACCCGGTCCGGGGCCTGTGGAGGAGTCATGGTGCTGCTGGTCCGTGACGATGGGGCCGGAATCCCATACTTCCGTTCCGGCCGTGTCCAGCACCCGGAGGCGGTAGGCGCCTTGGAAACATTGCCCGGCACCTGCGGAAGGACCGGCGTCCAGGAGCCACCCGAATTTTGGCTGCGCCGGGGCCATGATGCACCGGTCCAGCCCCTCCACCGTGAGGCTGGTTGCGAGCAGTGGAGATGCGGGGGCCGCGGAATTCATCGAGCCGCCACCAGGTCCTCGATCTCAGGGATGTCCAGTGTCCCGTCGCTGATCCACACGGTCACGGAACGGGAGAGGGACTCGCCTGCAGCCATCGCCACCGGCGCATCCCAAGCAAGCGCCGAGCCGACAGCCGGGTAGTCGCTGCACCGCACAAACCATGGATCCGGCGACTCCGAAGGTGCGGCAAAAACCAGCGTTGCGGGGCCGCCGTCGAACTCTCCGGTCCAAGCCAGCCACGGCGTCACTGAGCCGTGTACGGTGGGTTCGCCTTCGGCTGTGGAGGAGAAGACGCGCGGAGCTGTGTTGACAGGCAGCCGCCAAAAGAAACCGCCGTACCCGCTGCCGGCTGCGCCGTGGGAGCCGGGACTTTCCAGCAAGGCATCCACGACGGCGGTGAGTTCAGTGGTGATGTCCAGTCGCCACGTGCGCTGGTTGAGCAGCGAACGGCGGAAAGTGCGTCGTTCTTCAAGGAGCAATCCGCCATCGGCACCCAGCCATTGGAGGTCCGCGGTGGAGTGCTCCGAGCCCTGGGTGATTCCTGCGATGTCGATCCTGCCGTGATCATCCAGGTCAACATACTTTCCAGCGGAACGTCGGTAGCTGCGGCCGCCCCAGAAGTTGCTG
>NZ_JABMCX010000072.1 GCF_013179505.1 Paenarthrobacter sp. CM16
GTAGCGGTGCCGGTGCCTGTCCTGGCGTCATTGCCGGGCGGGTTGTGTTGGGTGAGTTGATCGAAGAGTTCGTTGTAGTCGATGGTGACGGTGAGTTGGGGTCGGAGTCCGCCGTTGGAGGGTAGTTTCGCGGTGGTCATGGCGAGGCTGCAGGCACCGGTGAGGCCGTCCAGGAGTTTCTGGGCCCGGGAGCGCCGGTCAAGGTCAGGGCCGGCCGCGGTTCCAGCTGTGGTCAGGCGTGGGTTGGTGGCGGTGTTCATGGTGGTGGTGAGGGTTTCGTATTGTTCGGCGGTGGCGAAAATTTCGATGTGGTGCAGGCCGTAGCGGCGTCGGCGGCGCAGGAACGCGCCTTGGTGTTGGCGGAGGACTTCCTCGGAGGGTTCTGGGCCGTCCTGGTCGATGGATTCGGTCCAGCGTTTGGCCATGGTGGTGACGAAGTCCGGGTCGGTCTCGACCGCGGTTTTGGTCAGGGCGTGTTCCATCCGGGTGATGGTGGCGTCGTCGGTGAGGTTCCTGACTTTGTCCAGGGCACTGCTGATGATCGACGCTGAGCGGGAGGGCAGTTCTCCGGAGGCCAGGGCTTCGGCGAGGATCACGCGTCGGGCGGGGATGTCCTGGCCAATTATGCCGGGTTGGGGGAGGACATCCGGGGCGAGGGCGAGCCTGCGCCGGGCCTCGCCGATACCGATCCGCAACCGTGCCCGCAGGAACTGTGCCGCGTCCCGGTACCCGTCATCCACAACACTGGCCCTGGACCCGGCTGCCGGCGCCTCAGAACCTCCACCTGAAAAAGAGCCCGCGCTAGTACCGGAGCCCCCGCCGGAAAGAGAGCCCGCGCCGGAACCAGAGCCCGCGCCGGAACCAGAACCCGCGCCGGTACCAGAACCCGCGCCGGTACCAGAACCCGCGCCGGAAAGAGAACCCGCGTCAGTTTCCGGCACAGTTTCAGTCCAGCCCGTCCGCCACTCCGACGCAGCGTCCGAGGACCCCGGACTGGCCTGTAACGCCGCCGTCCGCGTCAACTCCACAGCCTGCGCCGCGACAACCTGCAAGTACTCCACCGACCGGGCGATCTCCTCAACCTTGCCCGCAAAGTCAGCCGCCTCCCCAAACCCCAGCAGAGAAGCCTTGCCGGCAGCGGACAACCGCGCTGAGCCCAGAAGTGCCGAGCTGTCATTAAGAAGCGCCGCCAGGTCCGGCCCGGCAACCGAAAGGTGTTCGGGCGCCGCGGTGTCGAGACGTTTGATCGGTTGGACGGCCGGGATCATTCCGAGGGCGGGAGCGTCGGCTGTCGGAGCGGACTTGGCCTTGCTGTTGGGCACCCCAGCGCCGTGGAAGTGGCCGATTAAGGTGACGGGCGCCGTCGAATCCTTGAACCCGGCCTTCAGTAAATCAGGCTTGCTCAAGAAGCGCCGTGACCGGATGGCGGCAAGGGCAGCGACAGCAGGGGACGATTCCGCCCTCAGTGCTGTCGGCTGCCCTGTTTCTTCCATAAAAACATCGTGTCAGGGGGGTCTGACATTTTTAGGGTCCCCGGCTACCGAGTGATCTGCTCCCGCAGAATATCCGCATGCCCGCAATGCTGGGCGAGCTCGCGGAGCATGTGGAGGTATACCCATCTAAGGGGCAGCGGTCCGCGACGGTTCCCGAGCACAAGGTCATCGAGCCCAAGGGATGAGGCCGCCTCCCTGGACTCCGAGCAAGCTTCCGCATGGGCGCGTTGAATGCTGGCAATGGTGTCGTGATCTTCCAGGATGAACGACTCATCAGGCGTCGCCGGTATGCCGATCTCTGCCCGGGATCGGCACGTGATGGCTTCGTCGAACCACACCTTTTCCACGAAGGTTGCATGTTTCACCAAGCCCAGGAGCGTAGTGCGCGAGGCGACCAGCCGCCGTCGTGCCTGTTCTTCGGTGAGCCCGTCGAGGCACTCGTTGAGGGCCCGGCGGTGCTCGTCCAGGAAGGTGTCGAACTGGGTCCGGGCGTCCTGGTTGATGACGTCCTCAGTGAAAGTGTGCGGCAGTGCGCTCATCCGAAAACCACCGTTCCGTCGTCGTTGATGTTCCAGCCGGGGTTATGGGCGATCTCCCAGATGATGCCGTTCGGATCCTTGACGTGGCCGTGGAAGATCCCGCCAAATGCGCCTGCCTGCGCCGGTTTCAAAACCGTCGCACCAGCCGCCGCCAGCGCCTCGATGGTGCTGGAAACCTCTGCTGCGCTGCCGACGTTGTGGGAAAGCGTCACGCCGCTGACGCCCTGCGTCGGGGTGCTGGCACCGAGGTCCTGATCGAACTTGTCGGCATCGAAAAGGCCGAGCATCAGCCCCGGCGCTATCTGGAAGAAGAGAATCTCACCGGGCACGTCCATGGCCGGATCCCACCCGAGTCCGTCCTTGTAGAAGGCCCGTGCGGCATCGAGGTCAGGCGTGGCGAACGTGAGGAAGTGCAGTCGCTGGTCCATAGGGGAAGCCTAGCGGGAAGGTACGACGGCGTGACGCACCTGGGGCGGTTGGTGCATCAACGTTGGCGGAGCCCGGCAATGATTCGGGAGCCATTCGATGCCGACAGTGTCCGTTGCCCGCCGGAAGCGTCAACAATGAAGGCATGGCCAAACCAGCGCAGCCCAGGTGCCGTAGCACAGAGTCATGGATTCTGGCGTCGGCCCTTTTCCTCACGATGGGGACTGCCGGATGTAGCCCTTCCTTGGGTTCACTGCCGTGCATGCCGCCCGATTATCAAGTGTCCCCTTCGTCGGCAGGGCCGGGTGACGTGGTCACGGTTTCGGCACCGGAGGCGAAATGCGATCCCCGCTATGGATCGGACGCGCAGGTTCGTATTGTCTTGACGGATGCTTCCGGAGAAGACGTCCTCAACACCTTGGCTCCCATGTCTGATGCAGGCGGGTTCACGGTCATGGTTAATGTCCCATTGATCTCGTCTCCAGGTCTCATGGCTGTGAAGGCCGAGCCCTTTGGTGTCGACTGGTGCGATGACACGGGCACGAACAACCGGGCGAACCAGGGTGAGGTCGAGCTTGAGAGAGCCTCCTGCGCGGAGCCGTCCAAGCCGCTGACCATCACAAAGTAGCCAACTTGGCCGGTCCTGTTGAGGCCTGGTCCAAGCCGGTGGGAGGATGGAGCAGTGGAACCCCTCTTCGACTTCCTTGGCAGTTACTGGTGGCTCATTTTCCCTATCGGCGGGATGGCTGGTGGCTGGGCACGGTCGTGGTCCAAGGCCAGCGAGGAACGGCATCGCCGCAAGGTGGAGTTGTTGAAGTTGCAGAACCAGTTGGCGGTGCACGAGGAAGCGAACCAGGCCGAGGTCGTGTCATTGATTGCCGCGCACGATTCCGTGAACCACAGATGGCTCGACTATGAGCTGGACGTCGGCAACCTCATTGATTTCCCGCTCATGACCGATGTGCGCGAGCCGCTCACGGTCGCCTTCCTGCGCGCCAAGAAGGAGGCGGACGGCTTGCGCCCCGCCAAGCCCGAGCAGATTTCGACGCCGGCCCGGCTGGCTGAATACCGCGCGGCCGTCCACAGCTACGAACTCGCTTTCGATGTCGCCGAGCGGGAGGCCCGACGCATCAAGGACGGCAACTTCAGTGGCCCCGAACGCCAACGGCTTGCGACGGCGAGGAAGCTGCTGCGCATCGCCGAAGACACTGCCGCCACCCCTGCCGAGCGGCAAACCGCGTACAAGCGGGCCCGCAAAGAGCTCGACGGCCTGATTGTCCTGCCGGAGGCGACGGTTGCCGCGCTCGAGAGCAAAATCATCAGTATGTTGGATTCCCGCAAGGACCCGGACACGGACGTGCGGTTCGCTTGACGCCACGCAAAAGGCTCGCCGTCATTACCGGTGCCGGCCGCGGTCTGGGGAAGTCATTGGTGGAAGAATTTTCCGACGCCGGATGGGCGGTTGTCGCGCTCACCCGGACACCCGCAGAGTGGGCCGATCGGCAGCACGTCACCGCAGTCACCCACGATGTCCGGTACGAGCCATCTCCAGAGCTACTCTCAGCCATCGGGGACAGCCACATCGATGTACTGATTAATAATGCTGCTCAGGGAGCCCGGCATTCCAACCTTGGTGACATTGCAGCGGACGGTGTCATGAACGCCGTCGACGTCAATGTGGCAGGCCCTTTGCGTCTGGTGCAGGCCGTCCTTCCGAACCTGTTGGCCGCGCCGGATCCGGTGATCATCAACGTCACGTCCCGCCTGGGCTCAGTGGCAGCGCAGGCCAGGGGCGACTACTCGGACCTTTCCACGAGCTACGCCTACAAAATCTCCAAGGCTGCGCAAAACATGCTGACCATCTCCCTCGCCCAGGACCTCGCCGGCCAAGTGCGGTGCTGGGCCGTCCACCCTGGGAAGCTGGCCACGGGGATGGGGCAGTCCGATGCTTCCAAGGATCCTCGGGTGGCGGCCCGCGAGCTGCGGGAGTTGGTGGATTCCGGAGACCGTGTGTCGCCTCGGTTTGTCTCCCTTGGGGCGCCCGACCTCGCCTGGTAGCGGGGTGGACTGCTGCATTTCGGCACTTCCCTGCTGTGGAGGCGTGGCTTCCTGACCTTCTTTGAACCCGGATAGGCCGCTGTGCAACCGAAATTGGGTGCATTACGGCCTATCGGAATCCAAAGTGGGTGGTGACGGTACACCCTGATGGCATATCAGCTAACCCAACTCAACGCCCATCACGGTCCGCACAATGTGTTCGCCGCCGGATCCGCCCCCATCATCTTCAAGGTGCCGCATCCCCAGCCGCTCAGCAACCCGGCGCGACGCCACATTCTCCGGATGGATGATGGCCACAAGGAGCTCCACCCCCAGGACATCGCGCGCAAAATCCCGGCACGCCAACGCAGCTTCCGAGGCGTACCCCCGGCCCTGCAGCTCGCGGCGAACGTGGTAACCAACCTCAAGCTCGGACCGCCCATTGACCTGTTGCCAAGTCAACCCGCAGTCCCCGACAAATCCGCCGTCGTGAGTTTCAACGATCCACAGCCCGTACCCGTAACGGGCGTAGTTCGTCTGGTTCCATTCGATCCAGGCAGCCGCTTCGTCGCGGGTTTTGGGAGCGGGGTAATACGTCATCACCTCGGGATCACTGAGCATCGAGTTCATCACGTCCAGATCAGCGAGTGTCATTTGGCGGAAACGTAGCCGGGGCGTGGGGTGGGGGAGCATCCCCGAAGCCTACCCGTGCTCAGGCTGTGCCTTCACCACCCACTTTCAGCCCGGCGGCCCCGATAAACAACCGCTATGGGCTGCATTAGCCCCGCGTGCAGCCCAAAGTGGGTGGTGGCCGTACACCAGTCAGGGGAGGGGCCGTACCTCCACCGGCGTCAGCATCTCCCGCTCGAATCCCACCACCCGGCGCGGCCCGTGCAGGATCACCTCATGCGTTTGGGCGTCGGCGGTGCTGGAGGTGGCGACGTGGAGCTTCACCAATCCGGGCGTCACCACGCGCTGAAGGTCCAGGCCTGTGAAGGAGGTGCGGTCGGCATGAACGGCAAAATCCACGACGGCGGACGCACCGGCTTCCAGCTCGACGCGGGCATAGCCGATCAGCTCGCGCACGGGACGGACCACTTCGCCCACCGGATCTTCCAGGTACAGCTGAACAATTTCGGCGCCGCCACGGGAACCGGTGTTGGTAACCGTGCAGCTGACGGTGACCGAGTCCGACGTCGACATGGTGGGCGCGCTGCACTGGTGCCCGGTCAACTCGAACGTTGTGTAGGACAGGCCGTGCCCGAAGCCGAACAGCGGTGAGGGGTCCAGCGCGCTGACGCCACTGGGACCAGCGAGCTTGGAATGCAGGTAGGTGCCGGGCTGGCCGCCGGGGGAGCGTGGCACTGAGACGGGAAGCTTGCCGGACGGATTGACGACGCCGGTGAGCACGTCCCAGAGCGCCTCGGCCCCTTCTTCGCCCGGGAAGAATCCTTGGACGATCGCGTCGGCACGGTCAGTGAAGTCGCCCAAAGCGGACGGGCGACCGCTCAGCACAACCACCACGGCGCGCGTTCCGGACTCAGCACAGGAAACGAGGATACGGTCCAGCATTCGGTGTTGGTCGCCGGGCAGGCGGAGGTCGGCGGCGTCGTTTCCTTCACCCGAGGTGCCCCTGCCGAACAGGCCTGCGTTGTCGCCCACCACCACCACGCACGTGTCCACGGAGGCTGCCACCTGGCAGGCTTCGGCGATCTGTTCCTCGGTGGCGGCCTCGCAGTTTCCGGTGACCGACGTGGCCACTGATCCAAACCGTTCTGAAGCAACGCCTGCCACGGATGGAACGGAGATGCCCATGGGCACTTCCGGGTGTGAAGCTCCCACATGGGCGTCAAAGGAGTAGCAGCCCAGCATCGCGAAGGGGTCATCGGCCAAGGGACCCACCACGCCCAGTGAACCGACGTGCCCGAGCGGGAGTGCCGGAGCGCGGTCGAACTTCCGGTTGCTCAGCAGCACCAGCGATTGGGCGGCCAACTCCCGCGCCAGCGAGCGGTTCGGAGCGGGATCGAGGTCGATCACGTCCGGTCCCGCAGGATCAGACAACACCGCCGGAACGGGGGAGAAGTCAGGCGACAACAAGCCGACCTCCGCCTTCTGCCTCAGCACCCGGCGCAGGGCTTCGTCCACCACGGATTCCTCCAGCGCGCCCTCGCGGATGCGGCGCAGCAGCGGCTCACCGAAGCAGTTCACGGTAGGCAGTTCGACGTCGACGCCGGCACCCAGGGCCAGCACGGCGGCGTCACCGGAATCTGCGGCCACGCCATGGGTGACGTCCAGGAAGGCAACGCCGAAGTAGTCGGCGACCACCGTCCCGGTGAAACCCCATTCCTCACGAAGCAGCCCGGTCAACAGTGCGCGGTTCGCGGCGGCCGGTACGCCGTCGACGTCGGTATAAGCGTGCATTACCGAACGGGGAGCACCGTGGCGGATCGCCATTTCAAACGGTGGAAGCATGACGTCGGCGAGTTCCCGGGGTCCCATGGAGACGGGCGCGTGGTTGCGGCCGGCTTGGGAGGCTGAGTAGCCCACGAAGTGTTTGAGCGTTGCAACGATACCGGTGGATTCCAGGCCTTGGACGTACGCAGTGGCTACGGTTCCCACCAAGTAGGGGTCCTCGCCGATCGTCTCCTCCACACGACCCCAGCGGAGATCCCGCACCACATCCAGCACCGGGGCCAGGCCTTGGTGAACGCCCAGGGACCGCATGCTCGCGCCAATCCTGGTGGCCATCTCCTGCACCAGGGACGGGTTGAAGGTGGCGCCCCAAGCCAATGGAACCGGAAATGCCGTGGCCTTCCACGCGGCCAGGCCCGCCAGACATTCCTCGTGCACCTGGGCAGGGATGCCGAAACGGGAAGCAGCCATGATCTGCTCCTGCGCGGCGGCCAATCGACGGGCGCCCTCAGCCGGTTCAAGGGGAACAGTGCCGTACATGCGCGTGATCTGGCCCAGCCCGTCAGCGATCATCTCGTCCCAGGAACGGGCGTCCCCTGCCATCTGGTTTTGCAGCGGAGCCACGGAGTCGCCGTCGGTGGAGGCGTTGACCCATACTCCCGCCAACTGGGCGAGCTTTTCCTCGAGGGTCATTTCACGGATGAGGTGCTCTACGACGTCCGACGCCGGAACGCGGGCAAGTGCTTGCTGATCGGCGGCGCCGGTGCTCACAGGCTTCTCCTTGGATTCTGCTGATGATTTTTAGAAACTATCAGAAATACGTATTTAGTTTCCATAGTCCCAAACCCTTGACTTGGTGAGCTCAGGCTTCATAGCGTTGAACCCTGAAGCGGAAGTAGCCAACTTGAGGGCGCAGATACTCTCAAGACAAAATAAGAAACTTTCGGAAATGAATCCCAACGGAGAGACTCACATGCAGACGTACAGAGTGGCCCTTGTCGGCACCGGCGGCATCGCGACAGTCCACGCATCCAATCTGGCGCGGACCGATCATCGGGCGGAGCTGGTGGCAGCGTGCGATGTGGACGAGGCCCGCCTGCAGAGCTTCGCGGATGAGCACGGCATCGCGGGCCGATACCAAAGCCTCACCGAGCTCCTGGCCGAGGCAAAGCCGGACATCGTGCACCTCTGCACTCCGCCCATGATGCACATCGACCAAGCGATCGAGTGCCTCGAAGCCGGCGTCCACGTCCTCTCCGAGAAGCCGCCGGCGCTCAGCCTGGCCGACTTTGACCGTCTCAACGAAGCCCAGGCCAAGGGCGGCGCGCAGTTCTCCTGCGTCTTCCAACACCGTTTCGGCGATGCCTCGGCTGCTGCCCGCAACCTGATCGGCGGCAGCGACTTCGGCCGCCCGCTCGTAGCCCGCTGCGACACCCTCTGGTACCGCCCGGACGAGTACTTCGAGCTCCCTTGGCGTGGCACATGGAAGGCCGAGGGCGGTGGACCCACCATGGGCCATGGCATCCACCAGTTCGATCTCCTGCTCCACCTGTTGGGACCGTGGGAAGAGGTCACTGCCATCGCCTCACGGCAGGCCCGCGCCACCTCCACCGAGGACTTCTCTGCCGCATTGGTCCGGTTCGAGAACGGCGCCGCGGCCACTGTCATCAACTCCTTGCTCTCGCCGCGGGAAACCTCGGACATCCGCGTCGACTGCGAATTCGCCACCATCGAACTCAGTCACCTCTACGGATACGGCACCAAGGACTGGACCATCACCGCGGCCCCCGGACATGAGGACGCCGTGACCGCCGCGTGGACCGCGAAGCCGTTGGAGCGCGGCAGCGGCCACTCCGCCCAGTTCCTTGCCATGTATGACGCGCTCGACGCCGGACTGCCGCTCCCAGCCGGAGCGGACTCTGCGCGGCAAACGCTGGAGTTCGCTGCCGCCATTTACGCCTCGGCCTTCACCGGCCTGCCCGTGCGACGTGGCGAGATCGTTCCCGGCCACCCCTTCTATGAGGGCATGGACGGCGAGGGCCGCGGCACCCGCGTCCTCGCCTCCACAGCCCGCGCCTGAAACCACACCCCATAACGGAGACCCTGATGACCACCACCGCCCAGACCTCTACAGCCCAGCCCACCACAGCCCAGACCACCACAGCCCTGACCGACACCGTTAGCTACACCGATGATGGCAGTTCCCTGACGTTCACCGTCGGCACCCGGGACATCGCCACCTACACGTACCGTCCCACGGATGACCAGTACGAGAGCCCCCGCCCCTTCTTCCACCCACTCACCACCTTGGAGGGAGACGAGGTCACTATTTCCAGGCCGTGGGATCACGTGTGGCACAAGGGCCTGTCCTGGGCGCTGCCGAACGTGGGCGCGCACAACTTCTGGGGCGGAGCCACCTATACCCGCGAGACCGGCTACGCGAACCTGGACAACAACGGGGCCATGAACCACGAGGGCTTCACGAGCATCGAGGTCACCGGCATAGAGGGCGCCGGCGCGGGGATCACCGCAGCGGAAACGCTTCTCTGGACCGCTCAGCCAGCCGAACCCGGGCAGCAGGGCGCGCCCCTCATCCGCGAACAGCGCCGTTTCGCCATTCAACTCCTCCCGGCGGGCAACGCGTGGACGATCCTCTTCGAAACCACCATGGAGAACGTTTCCGGTGCTGGGATCGGGATCGGCAGCCCCACCACCGAGGGACGCGACAACGCGGGATACGGCGGCCTGTTCTGGCGCGGACCCCGGTCCTTCACCGGCGGGGAATTCCGATCCGAAAACGGGACCGGCGGGGACGAGTTCATGGGCACTCGCTCACCATGGATCGCCTTCACCGGCCAGCACGATGTCACCTGCCGGAAGTCCAGCATCCTGTTCGTCGAGGACCAAGCCAACCCGGGTGCCTCCAACCAGTGGTTTGCCCGCTCGTCCATGTTCGCCTGCCTCGGCTCGGCACCGTTCTTCAGCGAAGTAGTCCCGCTCAAGGAGGGGCAGCCGCTGACGTACCGGTACGCCGTCGTGATTGCTGACGGCGCGCTGGGAGACCAGCAGGCCGCAGCGCTCGCCGACGCTGCGAAAACAGCGTTGGATGCCTGGGCCTGAGATGTGCACATCGTTCCCGGGCGCAACCGCAGTGTCCGAGGTCAGCATTTACGATTGGCCCGGGCTGGATGGCGCGGCCGGAGGGTCGCCGCACCTGCACACGGCCTCTACTGAGGCGTATGTGGTGCAGCAGGGCGTCGGGCGGCTGGAGACTTTGGATTCCCGGGGCTTCACTTCCACTGCGTTGACGCCTGGAACCGTGGTCTGGTTTACGCCCGGTACCGTGCACCGCGCCATCAACGATTCGGGGGACCTCAGGGTTCTGGTGGTCATGCAGAACGCAGGGCTGCCCGAGAATGGCGACGCCGTGATGACGTTTCCGCCCGAGCACCTGGTGGATCACAATACTTACGCGCGCGCCGCCGCCCTGCCGTCAAAGAACGCCGACGGCGGTGACGCGTCCGCCGAGGCGGCTGCGCGCCGTCGTCGTGACCTGGCGTTGGAGGGATATCTGGAACTGAAAGCTGCCGTGCAGGAAACAGGGGTCGCGGCGCTCGCAGACTTTCATGCTGCCGCAGCGCGCTTGGTGAGCGGGAAAACCGAACGCTGGCGCGGATACCTCAACGAGGGTGCGGAGCGACAGGCCGGGCTCACAGGGGAGCAGTTGGCCTCTCTTGAGTCCATGGAAAGTTTCTACATGCAGGATGCGAGGACTACGATGGGCGAACGGAAAACCCGCAGGATCTACGGCATGTGTGGCCGGATCCAAGCGTGGGAACTTTCCGAAACTGTCATCGCCGGGACGTGATTTCCGGCCGGGAAGGTGGGGACCATGGTAACCAAGCAGGACTCGGGACGGGCGACGATCAGCGAGATCGCCCGGGAAGCCGGCGTGTCCGTGCCCACGGTTTCCAAGGTCCTCAACGGCCATGCCCACGTCGCGGCAGCTACCCGCGCGAGGGTGGAAGAAATCATCGCCAAGCGTGATTACGCCCGACGCCCCGCCAAGCGCAGCAAGAAGGCCGGACTCATTGACCTCGTCTTCCCGGGCATGGGTTCGGAATGGGCGTGCGAGATCATCGAGGGCGTGGAGCGGGTGGCCCAGGAAGCCGGGTACGGCACAGTGGTCAGCAGCTTGTCGCTGGACGGCTCGAGGATCCGGCCGTGGCTGGCGAACCTTGCAGAGCGAAAGTCCGACGGCGTCCTGCTGGCCGTGTACGAACTGGACTCCAAGCAGATCCAACGGATCAAGTCGCTCGGCATTCCCGTAATCCTGATCGATCCTGTGGGCCAGCCCGGACCGGATCTCATGACCGTGGGCGCAGCCAACTGGGACGGTGCTTTCTCGGCCACCGAGCATTTGCTGAAGCTTGGCCACAAGAGAATCGGCATGATCGGAGGCCGTGACGATCTCCAGTGCAGCAGTGCCCGTGAAGACGGGTACCTTGCCGCGCTGCGCCGTGGGGGCGTGGAAGCTGATCCGACCCTCATGGTGCCCGGTGACTTCTCCACCGAGTCCGGAGCGCGGGGGACCGAGGCGTTGTTGGCCCTTCCCGACCGGCCCACGGCGATCTTCACCGGCAACGACGCCCAAGCCCTCGGCGCCTACAGGGCTGCGCGCTCGGCAGGCCTCCGGATTCCCGAGGATCTCTCCATTATCGGCTTCGACGACATCCCCGCCGCCGAATGGATCGAGCCCGGCCTCACCACCATCCGCCAGCCTGTGGTGCAGATGGCTGAGACGGCCATGCGCGCGCTGCTCCGCCACCTTGAAGGTGATGAGGAGTTGCCGCAGAGGATCGAACTCGGCACGGAGTTGGTGGTGAGGGGCTCGACGGCGGGGCCGGTTTCTTAGCCGGGTCTGCCTAACCCCGAGCCTCCCAGCCCCGAGCGGTCTTAGCCGGGCGTCTTGGCAGAGCCTGCCTCGCCCGCGTCTCGGCAGAGCCTGCTTAGCCCCGCGTCTTAGCCAGTCGTCTGGGTCGGGCCTACCTAGCCCCGGCCCATGCTCGTCGACGGATCCCCGCCGCCTTCGGAAGGGTCCGCGCGAAGATCGTCGGGATCGTCCTGTGGCAGTCCTGCCGGGCCGGAGACGTCACCGGAGGCGGCGGAAACGTCAGTGTCCGCTTCGCTGTCGCGGCGGGTGTCGGCGTCGTGCGTTGTCTCGTGCGAAGCAGTACCGTGTGAAGCTGTGCCCTGTGCGGAAGTGCCCTGCGTGCTGTCGCGATCCGTGTGGCCGTGGCCGGCAGTGCGCGGGTCATCATTCTCGCCCGGCACATCCGAGTCCATGGCGTTGGAGCCCTCGCTGATGGAGGAGTGGACCTGGACGTCGTCATCCTTTTCGCCGGGCTCGGGGACCCGGTCATTGTTCACGGGATCGGACGTACCGGCCAAATCTTCCATCGCGTTTTCGGCCGTCTTGCGGATGCTGTCTTCTATGCCCATCAGTTGACTCCTTTGCATGAAAGGCCTGATACCAGGCCGCGCTTGCATAGTAAGCCTACTTACTTCTTGGTTGATCCGAAAGCCTGCCCGGGGTTGACAAAATAGCTCCTCGCCGCTTGCGTTGCCGCAGGTCAAAACCTTTCGAGCCGCACTTTGTACCGTTGATCGTTGGACGATAAGGTATTGCCAGACCGTTTTGCAGAGGGCGGCCCTTTTCGCTCCTTTGCTGTCTGCTGGGGACGCATTTCAGTCAGTAGGAACGTGCATGGTCAACCCCCGCCCTGAGCAGGAAGCTCTCCAGAATGGATACTTTTTGGATCTAGTCCTGGGCAGTGAAGATGTAGAAGCTTTTCTCGCCGATCTCGCGGCTTTCTCTGCCGAGAGCCTCTCGCATCCCGACGCCACCGTCTTTTGCGGCATCACCGTGCTGCGCCGGAAGAAGGCGGCCACAGCGGCCAGCAGCGATGACCGCGCCCAGGCAATGGACGAACTTCAAAACGACTTTGAGGGCCCCTGCCTCACGGCCATGGATAAGCTGACCTCCGTGCTGGTACCGGACCTGCTGAAGGAGCATCGCTGGCCGGAATACGTCGCGGCGGCCTCACATCATGGACTGCGATCCATCCTCAGCGTCCCCCTCCTGGTGGAGGGTGACACCCGAGCGGCCCTGAACCTTTACTCGGAACGGATCAATGCGTTCAGCGAGTTGGACATAGAACGTGCCGAAGTGTTTGCCTCGCATGCTTCCAAGTCGTTGCGTCTGGCCCTGAAGATCGCCCAGCTCAGCGATGCCAGAAACGACCTCGCTGCGGCCATGCAGTCCCGCACCGTGATCGACCTCGCTGTCGGGGCGATCATGGCGCAGAACAAGTGCAGCCAGGATGAGGCCTTCACCATCCTCCGCACAGCATCCAGCAACCGCAACATTAAGCTGCGGCATCTGGCCAAGTCGATCATCGCGGCAGTTTCCTCGGGCACGGTCACTACGCACTTCGAGGAGTAGGCGGCCTTCAGTTGCCCGGAACCACCAAACGCTCACGCAGTTGGGCGATGGTGGCGTCGGACAGCCCGGCACGCCGCACCGGCTCCAGCACGCTTCCGTGCCGCTCAATCAGCAGCGCCTGCATTGCTTCCATGGACTCAGCGTGCGCGCCCATCATGGCGCCCATGCTCTTGATGGCTTCCTCATCCAGGACGCGATCCGGCATGAGCCCGCCCAGGATGGCCCTAAGTCTCGGGAACAGCTGTGGCAGGCGGGCGGCCGTGACGGCGTAATCGGCCGAGATGGTTTCGGGTGAAGCGCCCAAAGCAGAAAGCACTACGGCGGCGAACACTCCCGTACGATCCTTGCCGGCCGCGCAATGGAAGACGGTGGCGCCATCGGCCATGGCAACCAGCGTGACGCCGAGGGCGAGCTGCCGGGCCTGGGTCTCGAGCAGGTTGGCGTACCAAGCGCCCACGTGTGCGGGCGTGGTGGCGGCCGTCATCATGTCGTGGCTGATGGTTTCCGGCGACGCAATGGATGCCGTCAATGCCAGGTGGTGGTAGCTGACGCCGGCCACGGTCAACGGACCCCGCCCGGTGAAGAGTGCCTCCTCCGGTGAGCGGAGATCGATGACTGACGTGACGCCGTCGTCAATCATTTGCTGGGCGAACGCGGCAGGCATTACCGAGACGTCGTCGCTGCGGAGCAGCACGCCGGAGCGGGTGGTGCCGCCGGACACGGGAAGCCCGCCGAGGTCGCGCAGGTTGACGGGGGAGAGGTCCAGAGTTTCCAAATGAGATTCCTAGCTTGTCCGGCGCAGTGTGTGCGTAATGCTACAGGTGGATTATGGGAGCATCCTCCCAGTAAGCGTCGGCGATAGTCCGCCCTGTGGCCCTGTTTCGTGACCCGAGGCAACAATGGAGCACACTGGGTTGGGTGACCGCCAACAAACCCCGCCCCGGCCTCGCGATCTTTGCGCTGAGCCTCGGGACGGCGCTGAATCCGCTGAACTCGTCCATGATCGCCGTCGCGTTGGTGGTCCTGAGGGAGCATTTCGAGCTCGACGTCGCCACGGTCACCTGGGTGATCACCTCCTTCTATCTTGCCTCCGCCGCCGGCCAGCCGCTGATGGGGCGGCTCGCCGACCGCTTCGGCCCTCGGCGCCTGTTCATGTTCGGGATGGCGTTGGTGGCGGTCACCTGCGCCATTGCCCCATTCCTCCCCAACTTCGCGCTGGTCTGCGTGGCCCGCGCGCTCATGGCCGTGGGGACAGCGACGGCGTACCCGTCCGCCGTCGTGATGGTCACCGAGCTGAGCAAGCTGGCCAACTTGCCGTCCACGCGGCCCTTGGGCCGGATCCAGATGGCAAACACCTCGGCAGCTGCGGTGGGACCCGTTGTGGGTGGGCTTTTGGTGAGCCTGGTGGGGTGGCAGGCGCTGTTCGCGATCAACGTGCCCATCGCCTTGCTGGCCATGTTCGTGGTGTACAAAGTGGCACCGGTGGATTCCGGGCGCGAGACCGGCAAGCTCGGTCAACTGATCCGCGATTCCGATATCCCCGGCATCCTCGCGTTCGTCACCTCGCTGATGCTCGCCATGATGGCCCTGCTCAACGTCATGCCCGGTTACCGCTGGTACCTGCTGGGGGCCGCCACCGTGATCGGCGCACTCTTCGCCTGGCGCGAGTTGCGCTTTCAGCCGCCGTTCCTGGATCTTCGCCTGCTGGGCCGGAATCGCCCGCTGCTGCTGGTCTACCTGCTGTTCATCGTGTTCAGTGGCGTCTACTACTTCGCGTTCTTCGGCCTGCCGCAGTTGCTGCAGGAGGCCGGAAATTACGACGCCGGAGTGGTGGGCCTGCTGATGCTGCCCCTTGCGGCGTTGTCGGTTGTGGTGACGCCACTGACGGTGAGGTTCATTGAGCGGTACGGTGTTCGGTCCGTCCTGATCACCGGCGTCCTGATTCTGACGGTTGCGGCGGGAACGCTGGGTTTCCTGACAATGACGCTGTGGGCTCCGCTGGTGTTCGTATTGACGGCGCTGATGGGCGTTCCGTATGGCGTGGTGAGCACGGCTTCCAACCAAGGCCTGTATGTTTCGGCCCGTCCCGAGGAGCGGGGCGTTGCCGCCGGGATTTTCCAGACCTGCCGCTACCTTGGGGCCATCACGGCCACCGTGCTGATCGGCGTCCTCTACGGTCCGGGCGTGAACCAAGCCAACTGGGGGATCATGGTCCTGGTGATGCTGGGGCTCAGTGCCGTGGTGCTGGTGCTGGCCGTGATGTGGCGGAAGCCCGCGGTTTAGCGCTGAGAGAGTCGAGCGCGCATCACGACCCTCGGCGCTGCTCCGCAATCCACGTGTGATTCACGATGGCTGCTGCGAAACACTTGGATAAGTTGGCACTGTCCGGCCCGCGGTAGAGGTCCCTCTGAAAATACGGGGACCCATCTGTGTGGGGGCCGCTCTTGTCGATTTGCTGGACGAGCTCGGAGAGGTAATCGTGTCCGCCGGTCCGGTAGGAGTCGGTTTCGGCTTGGTCCAAACGGATCAGGGCCGAGGAATCCACCATCGAGTTGCGCCAGTACCTTGCTTCCAGGAACAGGGATCCCTGCTGTTCCACCAGGAACCATGAGCCAGGCTGGTGGTCCACGTAGTGCATGGCGTCGCGGTCTTGGGCTAGCCTCAGGTCATCACCCCACTGCTCAACCGGCGGGATGGCTTCGAGGGGTCGCTGCCGGGCTTTATCGAATACGGTGTATTCGAAGGTGGCTGGTGACTCGCGATACAGGGTCAGGCAGATGATTCGCTTGCACGTCGTGCAGCTGAGTTGGCTCTCCACCCGTTCCATGAGCCGGGATGCGTGGAGTGCTTGGAGGTCGGCGAGCGGAACCCAGCGAACGCTCTCAGTGATCAGTCCCGCGGCTGCGGCGCTGGCGAGCGCGGCGACGGTGTTCTCCACGTCGACTCCGCTGCCCGGGGCCTTTGCTCGAACCAGGAGATCGCTGCAACTGGGGCAGTCGTCATCTTCGGGACGGCAGGCGCGTTGCGGAGCCTCCACTGTGAAACTGATGCTGAGGAGGTTGCCGGGGTCATTCCAGCCGCGATTGTTCTTGAAGCTTGGTTCGGCGCACGCGCCGTCCAGCATGAATCCCATGCCGCCGAGGGTGCGGGGTGCGTCGATGGCGGCTTTGAGGTCGGCAAGGGTGGCGTTCTTGTCCAGACCCCGGATCCACTGGGAAAGATTGAACCCGTTGGCTGCGAACCCGGTAGGTGCTGCGTGCAGCACGACTGCCACGACGGCGTCGTCGTGCATGATGATTTCGCTGCCAGAGGCGAACTGCAGCCGCCGCGAAAGGTAAGCAGGTTCGCCCACCAGCCGTTCCTTGGCTGCCACCGGGTGACCGCCGAAGACATCGATCAGCCGCTGCACGGCGGGATCTTCCTCGGACCCCGCCATGGCCTCAACGATCAAGGGCAATCGTGTTTTAGTGCGCCATCGCTCTTTCGCGCCATCATTTTTCCGCCATCCCACTCGACCATTATGTAGTGCGGGGCCAGCGGTGAACGCGTACCTGCCGATTATGCGCCGGTGTGCTGGGCGCAGTGCTCGCAGCAGAACATGCCGGTTTCGTTTTCCACGCCGTGGCCGAGGATGCGGCAGCCGCAGTGTCCGCAATTGGGGGCCATCGCGTGAATGGCGCATTCGAAGCTGTCGAAGGTGCCGGTCCGTTCTCCCTGGGTGATGGTGAAGGTTTTGTCGTACTCGTTTCCGCACGTATCGCAGGTTGCCATGGGTCTCTCCTTTGGGGTTCGGAACCCGACTCCCGCTGGAGGGTGGGAGCCGGGGTGTTCTTAAGCTAAGCATGCTTACTTTGCTGCAACAAGGTCCTTCCGGGGAGCCACCCAAGCGGCCTCTTGCTTAATTTACTGAGTGCACTCATAATTGAGTTCAGTCAGTAAATCAGACATTGGAGAACCCGCATGAAAGCCTTCGTCCTCAACCAATACAAGGAACCACTGCAGCAGGCCGACGTTCCTGAGCCTGTGCTCGGCGAGCGCGATGCGCTGGTCCAGGTCCACGCAGCCGGCCTGAATCAGTTGGACGAGAAGATCAGGTTGGGGGAGTTCAAGCAGATCCTCCCGTACAAGCTTCCGCAGGTGCTGGGCCATGACGTTGCCGGTGTCGTTCTGCAGGTAGGGCCCAAGGTGCGGTCCTTCAAGCCCGGCGATGAGGTCTTTGCCCGACCCGGCAACGACACGATTGGAACCTTCGCGGAGCGCATCGCCGTGGCCGAGGATGACCTGGCCATCAAACCGGCCACCATCAGCATGGAGGAAGCGGGTTCGCTTCCGCTGGTGGCTTTGACCGCCTGGCAGGCACTGGTGGAGCGCGGCAACGTTGG
>NZ_JABMCX010000073.1 GCF_013179505.1 Paenarthrobacter sp. CM16
ATGATGTTGGCTTGCTCCACGGGACGTTTGACCACGTGGAGGCCCGAGGTTCCGCTGATGACAGCGCGTTCGGTTCCCCTGCGGTTCACCGGGGCAGCTTGGGGATCGAGTTTCCAGCCAGCAGCCGTCAGGGCGTCAAGGACGAGGTCGCAGACCACGTCATGGTCGAGCCCACCGGCTGCGGTGATGACAAGTTCCTCCGGGCGGTAGTAGCGCTGGTAGTGCGCCCACACTGAGTCCCGGGCTACGGCCTTGATGGCCTCGGGCGTTCCACCGATCGGACGGGCCAGGGGGTGGTTGCCGAGGACGGCCTCAACGAATTTCTCGTGCGCAACGTCTGTGGGGTCGTCGCTGTCCATGGCGATTTCCTCAAGGATGACATCGCGTTCCTGCTCCAATTCAGCAGGATCCAGGACCGCCCCGGTGATCATATCTGCAATGACGTCGATGGCCATGGGAAGGTCTGTGTCCAGTACCCGCGCGAAGTAGCACGTGCTTTCCTTCGCAGTTGCGGCGTTTGATTCGCCACCTACCTCGTCAAAAGCCGATGCGATCTCCAAGGCAGTGCGACGTTTGGTGCCTTTAAACAGCAAGTGCTCCAGGAAGTGTGTGGAACCATGCTGGCCGTCCGCTTCATCGCGTGAACCCACTGCCACCCAGAAGCCTATGGTCGCCGAGCGCTGGCCGGGCATAGCCTCGGTCAGGACGCGCACTCCGCCGGGAAGGACCGAGCGCCGGACGACGGAACCGCCCTCGGCACCATGGATCAATTCGCCACCGGGAAGGGTCTGCTCCAGCGGCAGGGGTACGACAGTCATCAAGGCCTTTCAGGTTTTCGGGTTAAGGCCGGAAGGGCCGGTGGAGCTTTTACAAGCCCACCGGCCCCGCCGGGTGTACTGCTTAGAGACTACTCTGCGGACTCTTCAGCGGCCTCGGCCGGAGCGTCCTCGGAAGCCGCGCCCTCTTCCTCGGCAACAACCGGGGAGAGGGAAAGCTTGCCGCGGTCATCGATCTTGGTGATCTCGACCTGGACCTTCTGGCCTACGGAGACGACGTCATCAACGTTGTCCACGCGCTTGCCGTTGGCCAGCTTGCGGAGCTCGGAGATGTGCAGCAGGCCGTCCTTGCCCGGGGTGAGGGAAACGAAAGCGCCAAAGGTGGTGGTTTTGACGACCGTACCCAGGTAACGCTCACCGATTTCCGGTACCTGCGGGTTGGCGATGGCGTTGATGGCAGAACGTGCCGCATCAGCAGACGGACCGTTGGTGGCGCCGATGTAGACCGTGCCGTCATCTTCGATGGAGATGTCCGCGCCCGTGTCTTCCTGGATCTGGTTGATCATCTTGCCCTTGGGGCCGATGACCTCGCCGATCTTGTCTACGGGGATCTTGACCGCGATGACACGCGGAGCGAACTCGGAAAGCTCGTCCGGGGTGTCGATCGCAGCGTTGATGACCTCGAGGATGTGGAGGCGGGCTTCGCGGGCCTGCTTCAGCGCTGCTGCCAGCACGGAAGCGGGGATGCCGTCGAGCTTGGTGTCCAGCTGGATGGCCGTGACGAACTCGGACGTACCGGCAACCTTGAAGTCCATGTCGCCGAAAGCGTCTTCGGCGCCGAGGATGTCGGTCAGCGCTGCGTAGCGGGTCTGGCCGTCAACCTGGTCGGAAACCAGGCCCATGGCGATACCGGCAACTGCTGCCTTCAACGGCACACCGGCGTTGAGCATGGAAAGCGTCGAAGCACAGACCGAGCCCATGGACGTCGAACCGTTGGAACCGAGGGCCTCGGATACCTGGCGGATGGCGTACGGGAATTCCTCGCGGGTCGGCAGAACCGGAACCAAGGCGCGCTCTGCAAGGGCACCGTGGCCGATTTCGCGGCGCTTCGGGGAACCGACGCGTCCGGTCTCACCGGTGGAGTACGGCGGGAAGTTGTAGTTGTGCATGTAGCGCTTGCGCGTTACCGGCGACAACGAGTCGATCTGCTGCTCCATCTTGAGCATGTTCAGCGTGGTGACACCCATGATCTGGGTTTCGCCGCGCTCGAAGATCGCGGAACCGTGAACGCGGGGCAGGACCTCAACCTCGGCGGTCAGCTGGCGGATATCCGTCAGGCCACGGCCGTCAATGCGGACCTGGTCCTTGAGGATGCGCTGGCGCACAACGTGCTTGGTGACCGAGCGGAATGCTGCGGACAGCTCCTTCTCGCGGCCTTCGAACTGTCCGGCAAGTGCACCAAGGACCTCGTCCTTGAGCTCGTCGGAAGCGTTGTCGCGGTCCTGCTTGTCAGCAATCTGGAAGACAGCAGCCAACTTGTCAGCGGCAGCGGCTTCAACAGCGGCGTAGACGTCGTCCTGGTAGTCCAGGAAGACCGGGAACTCAACCGTGGGCTTGGCAGCGCGGGCTGCCAGGTCTGCCTGGGCTTCGCAGAGTGCCTTGATGAACGGCTTGGCAGCCTCGAGGCCTTCGGAGACAACCTCTTCGGTAGGAGCGGTTGCGCCCTGTTCCTTGATGAGGTTCCAGGAGTTGTCCGTAGCTTCGGCTTCGACCATCATGATGGCGACGTCGTCACCGGCGATGCGGCCGGCAACAACCATGTTGAACACAGCGTTCTCCAGCTGGGAGTGCTTCGGGAAAGCAACCCACTGTGAACCCTGTTCGTCGGCGATGAGGGCAACGCGGACGCCGCCGATCGGGCCGGAGAACGGGAGGCCGGAAAGCTGGGTGGACATCGAGGAAGCGTTGATGGCGACGACGTCGTAGAGCTCATCCGGGTTGATGGCCAGAACGGTAACCACGATCTGGACCTCGTTGCGCAAGCCCTTGACGAAGGCAGGGCGCAGCGGGCGGTCCATCAGGCGGCAAGCGAGGATGGCTTCGGTGGACGGGCGGCCTTCGCGGCGGAAGAACGAACCCGGGATGCGGCCGGCGGCGTACATACGCTCTTCAACATCAACCGTCAGCGGGAAGAAGTCGAAACCTTCGCGCGGCTGCTTGCCTGCGGTGGTTGCCGAAAGCAGGGCGGTGTCTTCGTCGATGTAGACCATCGAAGCGCCGGCTGCCTGCTTGGCAAGGCGGCCGGTTTCGAAGCGAATGACGCGCTTGCCGAAACGGCCGTTGTCGATAATGGCTTCGGAGAACTGGATTTCGGGACCCTCCATAGAGAGTCACCTCCGTTTCTGTTAGCGGAAGTCCGCCGCATCAACCCAGGCCTCTTCTTTTTTCCTGGCCTGTACGACACCCGGTCATCGATCGAGATCCACGGGCCAACCGTCATCGATTGTTCCCGGGAATCACTACCGAGGACCGCGAATGCGCGATGCGGTTGATTCCTGTTTTTAGTTGTTGGTGAAGAAGGCGGCCCGTTCCTTGAGGGACCGGGCCGCCCCTAAAGTCAGACTAGCGACGCAGGCCGAGGCGCTCGATGAGCGCACGGTAGCGGGCGATGTCGGTGTTCTTCAGGTAGGAAAGCATGCGCTTGCGACGACCAACCATGGCCAGCAGACCGCGCTGGGTGTGGAAGTCGTGCTTGTGCTCCTTCATGTGCTCAGTCAGATCCTTGATCCGCTGGGTCAGGACTGCAACCTGTACCTCGGGCGAACCGGTGTCGCCTTCAGAGGTTGCGTATTCCTTGATGATGGACTGCTTTACAGCGGCTTCAAGTGCCACGTGAACTCCTAGAGTTGTGCCGTGCCTCCCGGTGCAGCGCCTCGCTGACGGGTTGCCTTTGGTGCGTCGCCGCACACAAAAACAGGTCCAGCCGCCACGGACTGCAGCCGGATCCACTCATCAGTTTACCGGCAGGCCGGCAGTGTTGTCGAAATGCGCCTAGCTCCGGCTCAGGAGCTCGTGCGCCTGGGCTACGTCCAGGCACATTTGCTCGACCAAAGCTTCAGGTCCCCGGTACGCCACCATGCCCCGCAAACGCTGCGTAAATTCGACCGCCACCGTCTGGCCGTAGAGGTCGAAGTCCTCCACGTTTTCTTCGGGGCGGTCGATGACATGGGCCTCGACCTGACGGCTGACGCCGTCGAACGTGGGGTTGGACCCCACCGAAATGGCAGCGGGCCACCGGGTCCCGGACTGGTCTATCAGCCAGCCGGCATAAATTCCGTCTGCCGGGACATACCCGGTGGAATCGTGGGAAAGGTTGGCGGTGGGAAATCCCAGGTCCCGGCCACGGGCAGCGCCATGGACCACTTCCCCGCGCATGCGGTGGGGACGGCCCAGCACTGCGGCGGCAGTCACCACATCCCCCTCGGACAAAGCTTCCCGAACCCAGGTGGAAGAACAGCGGCGGTCGGCATCGCCGTCGTCGTGGACCGGGAAGCCGCCCGCGCCGTACTCATTGACTACCTGGACGCTGAAGCCGAGCTGGTCGCCCAGCTCCTGCATGGTCACAACATCGCCGGCGTTACCGGCGCCGAAGCGGAGGTCATGCCCTACTACGAGGTGTGCGGCGTGGAGTCCTTCGAGCAAAACCTCGCGGACAAACTCCAGCGGCGTCATTGCCGCAAGATCGAGGGTGTACTTCATCACCAGTACCGCATCCACCCCGGTATCTCCCAGCGCCTCCAGCTTGTCCTGGAGGCCCATGATGAGCTCCGGAGCAGAATCCGGCCTGTGCACCTGCGCGGGGTGGGGATCGAACGTCACCGCAACCGACGGAATACCGTGCCGCTTTGACGTGCCGGTCAACTGCGACAGGACGTGCTGGTGGCCACGATGGACGCCGTCAAAGTTCCCGATGGTAACGACAGTAGGTCCGAAGTCCTTGGGGACTTCGGTGGGATCGTTCCAGATGTGGACCATCAACCTCGCCTTTTACTGCAGATGTTCGTTGCGTCCGGCAACCTCCCGGCGCCGGAACATTCTAAGGTTACCCGCTAGGGTCTTTGACTCAGGACGGCCGGCGTTTATTGAGCCACAGGAGGCCCAGGATCGGCAGCACCAGCGGCACGAAGCCGTAGCCGCGGCCAAAGAGGGACCACACAGTATCGTGCGGGAAAGCGACAGGATCGAAGAGGCTGATGGCGCCCACCACCAGCACTCCCACAAGTTCCGTAAGGACAGCGGCGACGGAGACCTTGAACCACGTGCGGCCCGGCTTGGCGAGTGAGATGGTGGCCACAATATAGACGACGGCGGCGAACGCCGACAGGCTGTGCGCCAACGGAGCTTCGGCAAACTTGGTGGCGATCTGGTAGCCGGCACGTGCCGTTGCGGACAGCGCGAAGACTGCATAGACCGCGATCAGCAGGCGGCCAGGTCCAGTATTGCGGGTGTCCTTGTGCTGCGGATTTACCGGGTTGGTCTCGGTTCCAGTCACGTTGCGTTCTTCCTTCAAGGTCAGTACCAGATCTGGTTCATGCGGGCGCCCATGACAAGCACGGTGATACCCACTGCAGCCAACACGAAGTTGCTCCAGCGGGTTCGTTCAAGGATGGCCCAGTAAACGGCGCCCAAGGGAATCATCAGGGCGGTAGCCAGGTAGCCCCAGAACTCCCAGGCCTCACCGGCAATCTGCTCGCCCATGGCTACCCGGACGATCGAACCCACCAGATACACCAGGAGGACCAGTTCCACTGCAAGGACCGAGAAGATGGTGGGATCGTTGGGGGCTTTCTTCATCAGGCCGGCCACGAGGCACATGATGGTGGACACCAATCCGACGATCAGGATGGCGTAAAAGTATCCGTCCATTGTTATTGCGCCTGCCCTGTACCTGAACCGGTTCCCGGGGCAAAGACCAGCACCGGCTTGGCGAAGCTGCCGCTATCAGCCAGCAGCGCTACCAACTCCCCCGACGGCGCGAATGCGGCTGCAGGGTTGCCGGCCGTAGCAGCCTCAGGCGTTCCGGCACCGGGGCCGGCGGCAATTCGGCGGCCAAAGGAAATTTCCGTGGTTTCCTCAGCACTGAGTTCCCGGTTGGGCATGAGGGCCCGCGCAGCGTGGGACATTTCCAGAACGTTCAGTTCCTCTGCCAACTCTTCCAGGGTGCGGGCTTGGTCAAGGGTGTACGGCCCAACTTGGGTCCTGCGCAACGCGGTAAGGTGGCCACCGACTCCCAGGCCATTGCCCAGGTCACGGGCCAAGGCCCTGATGTACGTCCCGGAAGAACATTCCACGGTGACATCGACGTCAACTACCCTGCCGCCGTCGACTCTTTGTATGGAGTGGACCTCGAAGCGGTGGATGGTGACGGGGCGGGCAGCGAGCTTGACTTCCTCGCCGGAGCGCACACGGGCATAGGAGCGTTCACCGTTGACCTTGATGGCACTGACGCTGCTGGGAACCTGCTGGATGGGTCCTGTCAGCGCGGCCACCCCGGCGGCGATGGCGTCGTCGGTGACCTCCGACGCACTGCGGGTTTCGGTGACCTCGCCCTCGGCGTCGTCGGTGATGGTGGTTTCGCCGAGCCTGATGGTGGCGGTGTAGGTCTTGGAGGTGCCCACAATGTAGGTCAACAGGCGCGTTGCCTTGTTGATGCCAAGAACCAGCACGCCGGTAGCCATGGGATCCAGCGTTCCGGCGTGCCCCACTTTCCGGGTACCAGCCAGCCGCCGCATCCGGCCAACCACATCATGGCTGGTCCATCCCTGCGGTTTGTCAACGATTACCAGTCCAGAAAGCACGCTTACCAGTATATGGGTGGCTAGGATGGCTCCCATGCCTGAGCTTGCCCCGCACGTCCGCGACGTCCCCGTGAACCAGATCCGCGAGATCACCGAAGCCGCTTGGTCCACCCCCGGGGCGATCGTCCTGAGTATCGGAGAACCGGGCTTTGCACTCCCCCGGCACGTCCTGGACGCAGGGATTGCCTGCCTGGACCGGGATGAGACCAATTACACACCGAACGCAGGGATTCCCGCGCTCCGCGAAGCCTTCGCAGCCCGTTTCCGGGAGCAGCAGGGCGTGCAGATCGGTGCGGAGCGGGTCTATGTGGTGGACGGTGCGCAGCAGGGCCTGCACTTCGCCATGAGCCTCCTGCTTGCGCCCGGGGACGAAATCCTCATCCCCAATCCGGGCTACCCCACGTTCGCCATGACCAGCCGCCTCCTGCACGCCGTACCTGTGCAGTATCCCTTGTACCCGCAGAATGACTTCCAGCCGCATATCGAGGACATCGAGGCACTCATCACGCCACGGACGCGGGTGATCATGCTGAACTCTCCGTCCAATCCCTTGGGAGCCGTATTCAGTGCCGAATCCACGCGCCAACTGGTGGAGCTGGCCGTCCGGCATGACCTCTGGATCATCTCGGACGAGTGCTATGAAGCCTTTACCTTCGATGTTCCGCATGTCAGTCCCGCCCGCTTCGACAGCGACGTCCCCGGGGAAGCGCGGGTCTTCACTTCCCTGACGCTGTCCAAGACCTACGGCCTGACGGGCCTGCGGATCGGGGCGTTGGTCTGCCCGCCAGGGTTGGAGCAGAAGATGAACAACGTGATGGAGTCGATCGTCTCCTGCGTGGCATCTCCCTCCCAGTACGCCGCCCTCGCTGCCCTCACAGGGCCACAGGACTATGTTTCCCGGGCGCATGACCATTACCGCAGCAATCGTGATGCAGCCTCGGCTGTACTGTCCGGGAAGGGAATTCCATTTTTGGGAGCACAGGGGGCGTTCTATTTGTGGGCGGATGTCTCACACGTCAGTGGCGGCGACGTCAGGACCTGGGTGCGTGCCTTCCTGGCGGATTCGGGCGTGTCGTTCGCACCGGGAACAGCGTTCGGCTCCATTGGTGAAGGATGGATCAGGATCGCCCTCTGCGGAGGGCAGCAGGACCTGCTCGACGGCGTTGGACGGCTCCCGGCCAGGGTTTAGTTTCCGGGGTCCTCAGGACGCAAGGGCTCAGTACGCTGTTCGGCGGGAGTGGTTCAGCCAGGCGGCGAACGGGTCATCTGACGCGGGCAGCTCAGCATGCTCCACCGGAAGCAGCTCAGGCCTGGCACCGGCAAAATACTCATAGAACACAGCGTCATCGAAACCCGCCCGGGCGGCACCATGCCTGTCCGCCGCGAAGTAGACGTGGCCGATCCGGGCCCAGAGAGTGGCTGATAAACACAAGGGACAGGGTTCGCAGCTGGCGTACAGGACTGAGCCCGTGAGGTCGAACTTTTGGGTGGCGGAAGCGGCCCGGCGGATTGCCACGACTTCTGCGTGGGCCGTGGGGTCATGGTCACGGGTGACCCGGTTCACTCCCTCGTGGACGGTGCCGTCCGGGGTGACCACAACGGCGCCGAACGGACCGCCGCCGTCGGAGACGTTTTCCACTGCCAGGCGGATGGCCCGGTTCAGGTATTCATCACGTTGCTGAGCGTTGTGCGCCGACATGGTCTGATCCTAACGAGTTTGAGTACAGCTAATGCCCCTAAAACGCAGTCTTAGGGGCATTAGCTGTACAAAAACGCTGAGAGTTTTAGCGGTTGGCGTCTTCGTCGAGTTCTTTGTCGCCGGAGAGGTCGGTGTCCTCTTCGTCGAAGTCGTCCTCGTCGATGTCCTCCGGGGCGTCGCCCTTGTAGGGATCGGCCTCACCGGCGTGCTTGGCGCTGGCAGCCAAAGCGGCTACCTCGGCGTCGCGACGCTTCGCTTCGCGGAGCAACTCCTCAAGGTTCGAGGCGTTAACCGGAATCTGGTCCGCCACAAACTCAAGCGTCGGAGTCAGCCGGACGGTGATGTTCCGGCCGACTTCCTGCCGCAGCACACCCTTTGCCTTCTCCAAGGCACGGGCAGCATCAGCATGGGCTACCTCGTCACCGAAGACGGTGTAGTAGATGGTGGCGTGCTGAAGGTCATTGGTGACGCGGGCGTCGGTGACCGTGATGGTCTCGACGCGCGGATCCTTGACCCGACGACCGAGGGCCTCAGCGACGACGACCTTAATCCGCTGTGCCAGCTTGGCAGCGCGTGCGGGATCAGCCATGACTTCCTCCTGGAAAGTAGAAACGGGGACGGAACGGGTCCGCCGGGGCTACCCGACGGACCCGTTCCAAACGGAACCTAGACGCGCGGCTTTTCGCGCATTTCGAAGGTCTCGATGATGTCACCTTCAGTGATGTCGTTGAAGGAGCCAAGACCGATACCACACTCGAAGTCGGTACGGACTTCGGTGGCGTCATCCTTGAAGCGCTTGAGCGTCTCAACGGTGAGGTTGTCACCGATGACCTTGCCGTCGCGGCTGACACGTGCCTTGGTGTTACGGCGGATGATGCCCGTGCGGACGATCGAGCCTGCGATGTTGCCGAACTTGGAGGAACGGAAGACTTCGCGGACCTCGGCAGTGCCGAGCTGGACTTCTTCGTACTCCGGCTTGAGCATGCCCTTGAGAGCCATCTCAATGTCATCGATTGCTGCGTAGATGACCGAGTAGAAGCGCATGTCCACGCCTTCACGGTCAGCAAGTTCAGCAACGCGCTCGGCCGGCTTGACGTTGAAGCCGATGATGATGGCGTTGTCCACCGTGGCGAGGTTGACGTCGTTCTGCGTGATGGCACCCACACCGCGGTGGATGACACGGAGCTGAACGTCGTCGTCTCCGACGTCGATCTTGAGCAAGGCGTCTTCGAGGGCTTCAACGGCACCGGATACGTCACCCTTGAGGATGAGGTTAAGGGTGTCGATCTTGCCTTCGGCAACGGCCTGGTCGAAGTCTTCCAGGCTGATGCGCTTGCGACGCTTGGCCAGTGCGGCGTTGCGGTCGGCAGCTTCACGCTTCTCAGCGATCTGGCGGGCCGTACGCTCGTCCGGGGTCACCAGGAAGGTGTCACCTGCACGCGGCACGTTGGACAGGCCGAGGACCTGGACCGGACGGGACGGCAGCGCGACATCGAGTGCCTCGCCGTTCTCGTCGAACATGGCGCGGACGCGGCCGTGAGCCGTACCGGCCACGATCGTGTCGCCCACTGCCAGGGTTCCGGACTGGACCAGGACGGTAGCAACAGCACCGCGCCCCTTGTCCAGGTTCGCTTCGATGGCAATGCCTCGAGCGTCCTTGTCCGGGTTGGCGCGCAGATCCAGCGCGGCATCGGCAGTCAGCAGGACAGCGTCGATCAGTTCGTCGATGTTGAGGTTCTGGCGTGCAGAGACCTCAACGAACATGGTGTCGCCACCGTATTCTTCCGGAACCAGTCCGTACTCGGTCAGCTGGCCCTTGACCTTGTCAGGGTTGGCGCCTTCCTTGTCGATCTTGTTCACTGCGACGACGATCGGCACGTTTGCCGCCTGGGCGTGGTTGAGTGCTTCAACCGTCTGCGGCATCACGCCGTCATCGGCTGCGACAACCAGGATCGCGATATCGGTGACCTTGGCACCACGTGCACGCATGGCCGTGAAGGCCTCGTGACCGGGGGTGTCAATGAAGGTGATGTCGCGGGCCGTGCCCTCGTGGACGTGGCTGATCTGGTATGCACCGATGTGCTGGGTGATACCACCGTGCTCGCCGGCCACAACATTGGAGTTGCGGATGGCATCGAGCAGGCGGGTCTTACCGTGGTCGACGTGACCCATGACGGTGACAACCGGTGCGCGGGCCTCAAGGACGTCGTCGCCTTCGGCGTCGAGTTCGTCCTGGATGTTGATGTCGAACTGGTCCAGCAGCTCGCGCTCTTCGTCCTCGGGGGAAACAACCTGGAGCTTGTAGCCGAGTTCGGCGCCAAGCAGGCCAAAGGTGTCCTCATCCAAGGACTGAGTAGCCGTTGCCATTTCACCAAGGTGGAACAGCACGGTCACCAGCGAAGCCGGGTTCGCATCGATCTTCTCGGCGAAGTCCGTGATGGACGAGCCACGACGCAGGCGGATGATGGTTTCGCCATCACCGCGGGGTACTGATACGCCGCCCAGCGACGGAGCACTCATCTGCTCCAGTTCCTGGCGCTTTGCACGCTTCGACTTGCGCTGCTTGCCACGACCGGCGCCGCCCTTGCCGAAGGCACCCTGGGTGCCACCGCGACCGCGGCCACCCTTGCCGAAGCCACCGCCGGCGGGAGCTCCGCCACCGGTACCTGCACCAGGTGCGCCACCGGGACGACCGGGTCCGCCACCCGGACGGCCTGCGCCACCCGGACGGCCTGCGCCACCGGGAGCCGGACGCTCAGTGCGGTTGGGCATCATGCCCGGAGTAGGACGGTTTCCGGCACCGGGACCACCGGCGGGACGCGGTGCGCCCGGACGGGGTGCGCCGGGACGCGGTGCGCCCGGACGGGGACCACCGGTACCAGCTGCGGGACGGGGTCCGCCTGCGCCGGCCGCGGGACGCGGACCACCGGGACGTTCGCCGTCATTGCGGCGTTCGCCCCGGGGCATGCCCTGGGACGGTGCAAACGGGTTGTTGCCCGGACGCGGCGGACGATCTCCGTCGCCACCACGGCCGCGGGGCATGCCCTGGGACGTAGCAAACGGGTTGTTGCCGGGACGGGGACCGCCGGGACGCGGAGCCTGGCCGCCCTGACGTGCCGGAGCCGGGGTCTCCGCCTTAGGGGCAGGACGGGCGCCGGGCTTGGCCGAAACCGGGGTGGAGGCGGCGGGAACAGCAGGTGCTGCCGGAGCCGGAGCTGCCGGAGCCTGGGCTGCCGGAGCAGGAGCCGCTGGAGCCGGGGCTGCAGGTGCCGGGGCCGGAGCCTTCGGTGCTGCAGGACCCGGAGCCGGAGCTGCCGGACGGGATGCTGCGGGTGCTTTGGGGGCTGCAGCGGGAGCGGCGGCCTTGGCAGCGCCGGCACCCGGGTAGGCGTCGCGAAGTTTCTTCACGACGGGGGCCTCGATTGTTGACGAGGCGGAGCGAACGAATTCGCCCAATTCCTGCAGTTTGGTTACTGCATCTTTGGAAGTAATACCGAGCTCTTTGGCGAGCTCATGTACGCGGACCTTGGCCACATTTCTCCTGTCTCGGTCCGCACCGAGCCAGGCACGAACCGTCTACTTCTTACTGCGGGCCTTCGCCGCTTGCGCGATTGAAAGGCCCATTGCAGAGCGCAACAAAGTTGTCATCGTTACGCACTCATCGCTGGGAACTCATCGGGTTTCCATCAGTTTTCTGACCCGCTTTCAGGTTTGGACGGTTTTCCTGTGGCAACCGGGGCCTCCACAAGTGGCGTGCCCCGCATCAGGTAACGTTCGACGGCGCCCGTTTCGGCAGCGCCCGCAAGGGCCCTTCCGAAAGCGCGCCGCTTGATCGCCAATGCCAGGCACTTTTCGCTGGGGTGCAGCCACGCACCCCTGCCGGCCATCCGGCGTCGTTCATCCACCAGGACCGCGGACGAACCGCTGCCTTGGGCGACCAGCCGGACAAGCTCGGACCGGGAGCCTTGCTTCCGGCATCCGATGCACGTGCGAACAGGCCCATGGCCGTGTTCAAGCAGTTCAGCCACGACGTGTCCAACCTGCCTTACGCTACTGGCACCCGACGGGCCCCGGTCCTGCGCATGCAGCTGAGGCACGCCAAAGCGCGCGGATACCGGACGTAAGCCCGGTTCCATCTATTCTAGCCCCCCGGCCCCGGTCTCCCGAAACCAAGGACGCCGCCAGCGCGGCGTGGAACCGGCGGCATCAGCCGCCGGTTGGACCGCTAGTCGACTTTTGCCGGAGCGGCGTCGGAAACGATATCGATCCGCCAGCCGGTCAGCTTTGCGGCGAGGCGGGCATTCTGGCCTTCCTTGCCGATAGCCAGGGAAAGCTGGTAATCGGGAACCACCACGCGGGCAGAGCGGGTTGCCTCATCGGTGATGGTGACCGAATTCACCCGGGACGGCGACAACGAGTTGGCAATGAAGGTTGCGGGGTCATCACTGAAATCGACGATGTCGATTTTTTCGTCGTTCAATTCAGTCATGACAGCCCGGACGCGCGAACCCATTTCACCGATGCAGGCACCCTTGGCGTTAATGCCGGGAGTGTTGGCCTTGACCGCGATCTTGGTACGGTGCCCGGCTTCGCGGGCAAGCGCGACGATCTCCACCGAGTGATCGGCGATTTCCGGAACTTCCATTTCGAACAGCTTGCGGACCAGTCCGGGGTGGGAACGGGACAGCGTGATGGACGGGCCCTTGGCACCGCGGTGGACGTCCACTACGAAAGCGCGCAGTCGGCTTCCGTGGAGGTACTTCTCGCCGGGAACCTGCTCGGGCGGCGGCAGCAGTGCCTCAACAGACCCCAGGTTGACCTGGATCATGTGCGGGTTGTTGCCCTGCTGGATCATGCCGGCCACGAGTTCGCCTTCACGGCCCTTGAATTCGCCCAGCACATTGTCATCCTCTACGTCGCGAAGACGCTGAAGGATGATCTGGCGCGCCGTGCTGGCAGCGATGCGGCCGAATCCGGCCGGGGTGTCCTCAAACTCGCCGATGGGCTCACCGTCGTCGTCGATCTCGGTGGCCCAGATGGTCACGTGGCCGCTCTTGCGGTCCAACTCCGCCCGGGCCTTTTCAAAGGCGCCGGGCGTCTTGTGGTACGCCACCAGCAGTGCTTGCTCGATGGTGGGAATCAGGAGATCCAGCGGGATTTCACGCTCACGCTCCAGGAGTCTCAGTGCGCTCATGTCAATATCCATTAGGCCTCCTCAGAAGGTCCGTTGTGCTCGTCTTCCAGCGCAGCCTCGTGGAGGTGGCTGAATTCAATCTCGACTTTTCCTTGGCGGATCCTGTCGAAAGGAATAGTGATGGGGTCGCCCTGCTTGGGCTTCATGCCCTTCTTGACCTCGTGCTCAGGGATGAGCGTCACGCCGTCATCCTGCACCGAGGCGATGCGGCCCAGGAGGTTCTCACCCTGGATCACGTTGACCCGGACCATGCGGCCACGGGCCCGGTGCCAGTGGCGCGGCTCAGTCAAGGGGCGGCTGACGCCCGGGGAAGAAACCTCGAGGTCATACGGGCGTCCGTCGTCATGGGGATCGTTGTCCAGGATATCGGAGAGCCCACGCGAGACTTCAGCGATGGCGTCAAGGCTGACACCGCCGGTTTCTTCCTGCGGCAGGTCCACGACGACGTGGACCGTGCGGTGTGAACCGGCAACGTGGATGGAAACATCCTCGAGGTAGAGCCTGCTGGCAAGGACAGCCGGTTCAAGCAGCGCCTTAAGCCTGCTCTCTTCCGGGTTGTGGATGGTGGCCGTTGAGTTGGATTCAGAACGGTGTGTTGAAGTCGTGGCTTCCGAGTCACTCACGTTGCCCGCCGCCTCCCGATAGATGTTGTTGTGACTACTAGCCTAACGATTTTCCCGGGAACATGGTGCACGGACTTTGCCGCCCGCGTGACACCATGGTGTGTTGTGAACGGGCAGACAAGCGAAAAACGACGAACACCACCCTGGGGCCGGGTCATGCTTGTTGCCGTGGTGGCGCTGCTCGTCGCGGGCACCGGGATGGTGCTGATTCCGCGGGATTCCGGCAATCCCCCGCCCATCCCTTTCTCTGAAACCGCCCGCGCAGAGGCACTGGAGGACGCACTCCGGCTTCAAGAATCCGCCGCAGGATTGTCTGAAGGAACCGGCCAGGGAGCGGGGCATCCGGGCCTCAAAGCCGCTGTGACTTTGCTGACAACGCAGGCGCGCGCCCTCCTGGCTCCGTCCGAAGCAACGCCCTCCGGCACCGCTGAACCTTCCGTCACATCAGCCACCACCACGCGCCCAACCTTTGTTGAGGCTTTGTCCGCGAGCGGTATAAAGCGCCTGGCAGACGCCCGCGAAGCCGACGGCGGCATCGCCCGGCTCCTTGCCGGCGTCGGAACAGCGCAAGTGCTCGAAGCCGAAAAGCTGGCCCGGACATGGCAACTGCCGATCCCCAAGGAAGCAGCAGCAACGACGAAGGTCCCCGCAGCCACGGTCTCCGGACCACCCTGCCCCTCGGCAAGTCCTACCCCTGAGCCCACCTCCGCCACTACCGATGCAGCCCTGGCCGCGACGGTCCGCGTGCATCAGGAAGCTGTCTATGCCTACCAGGTGGCGCTCAAACGGCTGGAACCCGCGGCCGCCGGTACGGCAGCCAAAGGCCTCGCCGCCCATGAATCGCTGCTCCGGCAGGCAGAGACCCTGACCCGCGCCAACTGCGGGGACGTACCTGCAAGTGAGCCCGGGTACCGCCTCCCCGGACAGTTCGCGCAAGAGCCCGCCGTTGGCCTGGCCGAGCTGGAATCCTCAACCCTTCCGGTGTTGGGCGACTTGGTTGCACTGTCCACGGGTGAGACCCGGAGCTGGGCGGTGGACAGCCTCTTGGCCGCTTCCCGCAGGAGCCTTGGGTGGGGTGCAGAAATTCCTGCCCTCCCCGGACTAACGCTCGACGCCGGAGACTTGCCTTCCCTGCCGACGCCCGGTCCCGAATCCGGAGGGCCAGCGGCGTTTTCCAGGCTCCACGGGTTCCCTCGGAGTTAGGCTGATCGCGTGACACTTCACGCAATGATTCCCATTCCGGGCGACCTCCACGCCCGGTACAACCGCGACTCCGCGGGGCGGGACTGGCTGGCCAGTCTTCCGGGACTCATCTCCGAGGCCTTGGATCGTTGGCGACTCACCGTTGACTTGGCGCCCGGTGCCGAACCGTGGAACGGCCATGGTGCCTTGGTGGTGCCGGTCCTCCAGGACGGCGTACCGTCCGCCCTGAAGATCGCATTCCCCCACGATGAAGCGCAGGTGGAACGCCACGCCCTTGCGCTCTGGGATGGTCACGGCGCGGTCCGCCTGTTGGCAGCGGATGCTCCCAGTTGCTCCATGCTCCTGGAACGGCTGGATGCCTCCCGTTGGCTCCAGGACGCCCCCATGGATGAGGCAAGGGACGCCTGGAGCGCGATTGTGCGCCAACTCTCCATCCAACCCGATGAGCGCCTTGAATGGCGGGCCTTTGACCATGTGGCCGCAACGGCCGAGAGGTGGAGCGATGAACTGCCGGCGGAGTGGGAACGCCTGGACCGTCCCTTCCCGCGGTGGCTGCTTGAAGCCGCGCTGGAAGTGTGCCAGACGCGCGGTGCCGTGGGGCGGCGCTCCGGGACGGATGTCCTGGTACACACCGATCTTCACTTCATGAACATCCTGGCTGTCGCCAGGGAAAATCAATCACACCGGGGCGATTACCTGGCCATCGATCCACAGCCACAGATAGGCGAGGCAGAGTTCGCCGTAGCGCCGCTTCTGTGGAACCGGATCCATGACCTCTCCCGGACAGCCCCGGAAGAAGCCCTGCGGGAGCGTTGCCATGACTTCAGCGTCTCTGCCGGCCTCGATCCGGAGGCCGCCCGGCAATGGAGTGTTGCCCGGGAGGTGGAGAACGCCTTGGGGTATGCCGGGAGCCCGCGTCACGGTGGGGACCTTCGACGTTCTTTGTGGGTTGCCAGTACCCTTGCGGGCCGAACGCTGGATGACCTTCCCCGGCCGCATGACCTGCCCGATCCCGGCGCAACGGAGCATTAGGCCATGGCACTGACAGTTGCACTGATCGGCTCCGGTGCCATCGGCTCGCGGATAGCGGAACTGCTCGACGCCGGGACCGCACCTGGCGTCCGACTCGCCGGAGTGATACCGCACGGTGACGCCGGCACAGGTTTTAGTTTCGCCGATGCCCTCGAGGTAGCTGACGTGGTGGTGGAATGCGCCGGCGTCGCCGCAGTTTCAGAGTTTGGCCCTCCCACCATCCGATCCGGGAAGGACTTGCTGGTGACCTCGATCGGGGCCCTCTGCGACCCCTCCCTCCGCTCCGCTTTGCTGGACGAGGGTCCGGGCCGCACCTTCCTGACCACGGGTGCGCTGGGCGGCCTCGATGCGATCACCGCCGCCGGTGCAGGAGGCACCATCCACCGCATCACGCTGGAAACGCGGAAGCTTCCCGCCGCACTGGTGCAACCATGGATGGACGGTGAGACCACAGAGGGGCTGCTCGCGGCCACCCGGCCCGTTGAACTTCTGCGGGGCGGGCCGGCTGAGTTGATGAGGGCATTCCCCAAATCCACCAATGTGGTCTCGGCGCTCGCCCTGGCCGCCGGCAATTGGGAGGTGGTGGAGGCCGTGCTCATTGCCGATCCGGGCGCGCACCGGACGTCCCACCACGTGGTGGCCGAAACCAGCCTCGGTACCTTCGATTTCCGCGTCACCAACGAGGCCTCCCCCGGCAACCCGGCCTCCAGCGCGTTGGTGCCGCACGCCGTCGTACGCGGCTTGAAATCGCTTGCCAACGCCAGTGGCAGCTTCATCTGAGGCGAGGATCAGGCGGCGAAGTTCTCATTCCAGACGTCAAAGCCGAGCTTGATGATCAACGCCGCAACAACGACCAGGAAGACGACGCGCACAAAACCGCTTCCCCTGGCCACGGCAGTACGCGCGCCAAGGTAGCCACCGGCCATGTTGGCCAAGCCCAGGACCAGCCCTACGCCCCACAGCAACGAGCCGTGCGGAAGGAAGAAGATCAGGGCGCCTGCGTTGGTGGCCATGTTGACGATCTTGGCCTTGGCGCTGGCTTCAAGGAAGGCATAACCCATGGCCGAAACGAGGGCGATCACCAGGAAAGAGCCGGTGCCGGGGCCGATCAGGCCGTCGTAAAATCCGATCACGGCCCCAATGAGGCAGGCCACAACGTAGTGCTTGTGGCCATCGTGGCGAAGGGCAGTCAATTCGCCGGCGCTGGGCCGCAAGGCGGTGAAAACGGCGACGGCGATCAACGCCACCACGATGATGGGTTTGAATACACTGGCGG
>NZ_JABMCX010000074.1 GCF_013179505.1 Paenarthrobacter sp. CM16
ACCTGGTGCCGGTATGCCGGGAAGTGTTCGACTCAGTTCTCGGAGACCGCCCCAACCAGCTGGACCGCTCCCGCGAGGACGTCACCCCGGATGACCGCGCACTGATTGACATCGCCAGCACCGAGGGCACCATCACCGAGGGCGGGGTTCGCCTGAACATCGAGGTAGGCATCCGCTACATCGAGTCCTGGCTGCGGGGCAACGGGGCCGTGGCCATCCACAACCTCATGGAAGATGCCGCCACCGCCGAGATCTCCAGGTCCCAGCTCTGGCAGTGGATCCACTCCCACGCCATCACGGAGCAAGGCGACATCATCACCCGCGAATGGGTGGAGGACATGCTGGACGAGGAATACGCCCGCCTGGAACGCTTCGACGGGGACCGGTTCGCGGATGCCCGCGCTATCTTCGAAGAAGTCACCCTGGCCGAGGAATTCCCCACCTTCCTGACCATCCCTGCGTACGCCCGTTTCCTCACCGAGGCCCGTGAAGAGGCCACGGAGGAGGAACTCGTCGCCGCCTAGGCCCCATGACCTGAGGTAGCGACACCCATCAAGCCCCGACGCTGGGCTGCCTGCACTCTTCGCAACAAGTGACCCCGACCGTCGGGGAGGCAGCCCGGCAGCGGGGCTTACCCATGCCCATCGCCGGCCCACCCCATTTCGATGGCTTGCTGCGGATCATGCCGTACGCACGGCGCGCCTCGCAGCGAACCCCCGAATCGGACCCCGGGGCCCACCCCATTTCGATGGCTTGCTGCGGATGAGGCGATTCCTACCGTCTAATCCACAGCTACCCATCTAAACGGACACGGCACGACGGCGGCACTCACCCGCGCAGCACGACGGCGGCACTCACCCGCGCAGCAAGCGCGCCGGCCCCGCAGCGAACCTAGCGCTGCCGGGCCACCCAGCGCACGGACAACGTGGTGCACACACAGAACGCGAGCACCGAGCCAAGGATCACCAGCAGCGGAACAGTCCAGCCGCCGGTAACACTGTGCACGAAGCCAACAACGGTGGGAGCCAGCGCAGCAAAGCAGTAGCCCACCCCTTGCACCACGGCGGACATCTTGCCGGCGGCTGCCTGGGATTGGGCAAACTTGATGATGGCAATGAAGATCACCGTGATCCCGCCACCTTGCGCCACTCCGCCCAATGAGGACCACACCCACCAAAAATCAGGTGCCAGCAACAAACCCACGGGAACGGTCAGCCACAGCGCACTCAAGGTGACCGCCACCGTCGTCGTACTGGCGAAACGGGCCAGGAGCGGCACGCCCAGGCCACCCACAATGGCGAAGATTTGGAACAGTGAAGATCCCGCGCCGGCGTCGGCAGTGCCCATGGCGAGTTCGTCGGACAGGAAGCTCGGCAGCCAGGCGGTGACCCCGTAGTAGGAAAAGGCCTGGCCGGCGAAGCCGAGAGTGAGGCCGACCGTCAGCCACCGCACCCCCGCAACCGGTCCCGACAACGAGGCAGGTGGAGCAGGAACCGCAAGGGGAACAAACGCCCTCCGCGCACCCACGGTGGGCACCCAAAAGAGGATCGCCGCCAAAGCCAACAACGCGCTCGCAGCCAAGGCCAGCCGCCAGCCCACCAGCTCCGCCAATGGTGCCGTGGCCACGGAGGTGAGGAACGAGCCAACATTGAGTGCAGCCGTGTACACACCCATCGCTGTCGCCTGGCGTCGTGGGGCGAAGTCTCGCCGGATGATGAGGGGCACCGCGATGTTGCCGATGGTGATGGCCACACCAATGATGACCGTGCCCACCATCACCGAAGCGCCGCCACCGCTGGAGCGGATGATCACGCCGGCAAGGACACCAAGGAGCGTGAGCATTACGGCGACCTCGGCGCCGAGGCGACGCCCCGCCAAGGAAGCCAAAGGCGAAGCCAGGGAGAAGCACAGCACGGGGATGCCGGTCAGCAGTCCGAGTTCAACCGGCGAGAATCCGAGGTCCTGCTGGAGTGAATCCACCACGGGAGCAACGGCCACAAACGGCCCCCGCATGTTCAAGGCTATGAGGCCGATGCACGCAAGGATCAGCCAGCCGCGTGGAATCTTCGCGAGGAACTGGCTCACCGGGCGGACCGAAAAAGGACAGGAAGCGTTTTCATCACTTTCATTGCTATCACGGCGCTACCCGCCAACCGGCATCCGGCAAGCCTCAACCCGCTGCTTGAAGCGTGGCCTCAATCACGGCCGGCGACAGGACGTGCTGGGTGACCATATGGCTCGCGCCGAGGATCGCGGCGCGCTGACCGACCATGGAAATGCCGATGCGCAGGTGCGTTGTGGCCAGCGGTAGCGACCGCCGGTAGACCACCTCACGGATCCCGGCCACCAGGTGCTCGCCGGCCTCCCCCACGCTGCCGCCGATGATAATGATGGACGGATTGAGGAGGTTGACCACTGTGGCCAGCACGTCCCCGACGTCCCGCCCGGCCTGCCGAAGCGCCTGAATCGCCTGCAGGTTGCCTTCACCCACTAGCCGCAGGACGTCCGCACCGCTGGAAGCGTCCAGCCCCTGCGCCTGCAGTTGACGTGCGACGGCGGGACCTGAGGCAAGCGCCTCCAGGCACCCGTGATTGCCGCAACGGCACAAAACGTCATCGCCGCGCGGCACCCGGACGTGGCCGAGATCGCCGGCGGTGCCGTTGGCGCCCCGCTGCAACTGTCCGCTGCTGATGATGCCGGCGCCGATGCCCGTGGCAACCTTGACGAAAAGGAAGTTCAGGTTGTCCGGCCAGTACGCGGTGCGCTCGCCGAGGGCCATGATGTTGACGTCGTTGTCCACCAGGACGGGAACCGGCAGGGAGCGCTGAACGTAGGCGACGACGTCGAATCCGTCCCAGCCGGGCATGATGGGCGGCTTCACGGGTCGCCCGGAATGGTGTTCCACCGGACCCGGCAGCCCGATTCCCATTCCGGCGAGGTCACCCAGCGCCCGCCCGGCTTCGGCCAGGAGCTCGCGGCCCGCGGTGACCACCCGGCCCAGGACGATGTCCGGTCCGTCGGCCACTTCCTGCCCCAATCGCCGCTCCGCCAGGACGTTGCCGCCGAGGTCGGTGACGGCAACAATCACGTGGGTAGCTCCGACGTCGACGGCCAGGACCACCCGCGCTGCCGGGTTGAAGGCAAAGCGCGACGGCGGCCTGCCGCCTGTGGAGGTCGCTTCGCCGGCAGGTCCGACGAGGCCGGAGTTGATGAGCGAATCGATGCGTGAGGCCACGGTGGAGCGGGCCAGTCCGGTGGTTTCGGCGAGCTCAGCGCGAGTGCGGGCTTTGCCGTCGCGGAGAAGCTGGAAAAGATTCCCGGCACGTGAGAGATTGCCGGCCTCTGGCACGGAGCTGTTTCCGGCGTCAGTTCCGGCAGTCGTTGTCATCCAATTAGTGAAGCACGATTGCTTATGCATGTCATCCAGCGGAAGTTTGTCGGAATTATTGCAACTTTTGCTAGACGCTCGACAAAAGTCCCTCTAGGCTGAAATGAGTGCGTAACAACGGTTTGTTGGTGCAGGCTGTAGCTCCCTCGCCGGGCGCTCACTAGACTGGCGCCATCTCGCCAACATTCCAGAACAAACCTCCCCGGAAAAGGAATCCAATGTCTTATTCGATCCAGCTGTATACCCTGCGGGACGCTCTTCAGGAGGACCTGCCGGGAACCATCCGGAAAGTTGCCGAGATCGGTTTCACCCAGGTAGAGCCGTACAACTTCGTGGCCACGGCCAAGGAACTTGGTGCTGCGTTGAAGGAGAACGGCCTGACCGCTCCGTCCGGGCACGCCCCGTTGCTGTCCCAGGACCAGGATGAAATCTTTGCCGCGGCCAAGGAACTGGGTATCACCACGGTGATCGATCCCTTCCTTCCGGCCGAGCACTGGCAGTCCGCCGAGGACATCCAGGCCACCGCGGCCAAGCTCAACGCAGCAGCGAAAAAGGGTGCCGAGTACGGCATCCGCGTGGGATACCACAACCACGCCTGGGAGCTGGAGTCCATCATCGAGGGCAGGACCGCCCTGGAGTACCTTGAGGGTCTGCTGGATCCGGAACTGGTCCTGGAAGTGGACACCTACTGGGTTGCCGTGGGCGGCCAGGACCCCGTGGAGCTCCTGGCCCGTTTGGGCGACCGTGTGAAGCTCATCCACATCAAGGACGGCCCGGCCACCACCGACACCAAGGCCCAGCAGCCGGCAGGCCAGGGCACCGTTCCGGTCCTGGACGTCATTGCAGCAGCGAAGTCCCTGGAAGTAGGAGTGGTGGAGTTCGATGACTACTCCGGCGATATCTTCGAGGGCATCACCCAGAGCCTTGCCTTCCTGACCGCCGCCGCCAGCGCCGACGCAGCCGGCACCCAGGCAGCAGAAGGAGCACAGGCATGAGCTTCTCCCCTTCCACTCGCAAAGGCCCCGTAGGCGTAGCCGTCATCGGTGCGGGCAACATCAGCAAGCAGTACCTGGACAACCTCACAGTCTTCCCGGACCTGAAAGTCCTGGTCATCGCGGACCTCTTCGTCGAAACCGCCGAGGCCCGCGCCAAGGAATACGGGATCGCCGAATTCGGTACGCCGGAGCTGGCACTGAACCATCCTGACGTCGAGCTCATCATCAACCTCACCATCCCCGCAGCCCACGTCGAGGTGGCCACGGCCGCTGTCAAGGCAGGCAAGCACGTCTGGACCGAGAAGCCCTTCTCCCTGGATCGCGAATCCGGGCTGGGCCTGCTCAAGGCCGCCGACGCCGCGGGAATCCGCCTGGGCACCGCCCCGGATACCTTCCTCGGTGCCGGCCTCCAGACCGCGCGCCGCATCATCGAGCGCGGGGACATCGGCACGCCGCTGACCGGCATGACCACGTTCCAGACCCCCGGTCCGGAATCCTGGCACCCGAACCCGGCGTTCCTGTTCCAGCACGGCGCCGGCCCCCTGTTCGATATGGGCCCGTACTACCTGACCGCCCTGATCCAGACCTTCGGTTCGGTCCGCAAGGTGGCCGCCGTCGGCTCCTCCGCCAAAGCGACCCGCATCATCGGTTCCGGCCCCAAGGCCGGCGAGGAATTCGCCGTCGAGGTCCCCACGCACGTCTCCGCCATGGCGCAGTTCGAAGGCGGCCAGTCCAGCCACAGCGTGTTCTCCTTTGAGTCCCCGCGCCAGCGGATGGGCTTCGTGGAGATCACCGGCTCCGAGGCCACCCTGTCCCTTCCGGACCCGAACTACTTTGACGGCGACCTGAAGCTGTGGCGTCCGGGCGCGGAAGAACCGGAAATCATTCCTGCCACCGGACCCGCCAACGGCCGGGGTATGGGCGCACTGGACATGGCCCGGGCCATCCGCAATGGCGGCCCGCACCGCGCCACCGGCGAACTGGCCTACCATGTGCTGGACACCATGGTCTCCATCACCGAGTCGGTGGAATCAGGCACGTTCGTGGACGTCACCAGCAACGCTCCCACTTCAATTGCCCTCCCCGAGGACTGGGCTCCCGAAACCGCGACGCTCTAAGCACCGGCGAGGAACACTATGACTACCTCTGAAAAGACGCCGCTGGGCGTTGCGGCAATCGGCTACGCCTTCATGGGCAAGGCACACTCCAATGCCTGGCGGAACGTGGCCAGTTTCTTCGACGTCCCGGCCTTCGAGCAGAAGGTGCTGGTAGGCCGGGACGCCGACGCCGTTGCCGAAGCTGCTGCCAAGTACGGCTGGGCCGAGTCCGCCACGGATTGGCGTTCGGTCATTGATCGGGACGATATCCACATCATCGATATCTGCGCGCCGGGTTGGATGCACGCCGAAATCGCCACCGCGGCGCTGGCAGCCGGCAAACACGTCCTGGTGGAGAAGCCGCTGGCCAACACCCTCGGCGAGGCCGAGTTGATGACAGCAGCCGCCGCAAAAGCCCGGGCCCGGGGCGTGCAGTCCATGATCGGCTTCAACTACCGCCGCGTCCCTGCGCTTGCCCTGGCCCGTGAGCTCATTGCCGAGGGCCGCCTCGGCACCGTCCGGCAGGTTCGCGCCGCGTACCTGCAGGACTGGTTGACCGACGCCGAGTCCCCCATGAGCTGGCGCCTCCGCAAGGAAACCGCGGGCTCCGGAGCATTGGGCGACATCGCCTCGCACGCCATCGACCAGATCCTGTACCTTCTGGATGATGACGTCACCGAGGTCTCCGGCCGCCTGCAGACCTTTGTTGACCAGCGCCCCGGTGCTGAAGGCCTGGAGGATGTCACGGTCGACGACGCCGCTTGGGTGAACCTCTCACTCGCCTCAGGAGCAATCGCCTCGGTGGAAGCGTCCCGTGTGGCAACCGGCCAGAAGAACTCCCTCAGGATCGAAATCTATGGTTCCCTCGGATCGCTGACCTTCGACCTGGAAAACCTCAACGAGCTCAATTTCATGGACACCACGGTGCCCGTCCGCGAACAGGGGTTCCGTCGGATCCTGGTCAACGAACCCGAACACCCGTACGTGGGCGCTTGGTGGCCGCAGGGCCACATCATCGGCTGGGAACACACGTTCACCCACCAGATCCGGGACTTCCTCACCGCCATCGCGGCCGGTGAGGCGCCGTCGCCGTCGTTCGAAGACGGACTGAACGTCCAGCACATCCTGGCCGCCGTGGAAGAGTCCGCGGCTGCCAAAAGCTCACTGATCCAGCTCAACACGTCCGTTACTGAAGGAGCCTGACATGCCCCGCCCGTACACCCTGTTCACCGGCCAGTGGGCCGACCTCCCCTTCGAGGAAGTCGCGCGACTCGCTTCCGGCTGGGGCTATGACGGCCTGGAAATCGCCGTCTCCGGAGACCACCTGGACGCCTGGCGCTGGGATGAACCCGGCTACGCCGAATCCAAGCTCGCCGTCCTGGAGAAGTACAACCTGAAGGTCTGGGCCATCTCCAACCACCTCAAGGGCCAAGCGGTCTGCGATGACCCCATCGACTTCCGCCACGAAGCCATTGTTGGCTCCCGGGTATGGGGCGATGGGGAGCCCGAGGGCGTCCGCCAGCGCGCCGCCGAGGAAATGAAGCACACCGCCCGGCTCGCCAAAGCGCTCGGCGTGGACACCGTCGTCGGGTTCACCGGCTCCTCCATCTGGCAGTACGTGGCCATGTTCCCGCCCGTCCCGGAGAAGGTCATCGAGGCCGGCTACCAGGACTTCGCCGACCGTTGGAACCCCATCCTGGACGTTTTTGACGAATGCGGTGTCCGTTTCGCCCACGAGGTCCACCCCTCCGAAATTGCCTACGACTACTGGACCACCGTCCGGACCCTCGAAGCGATCGGCCACCGGCCTGCTTTCGGCCTGAACTGGGATCCGTCCCACTTCATGTGGCAGGGAATCGATCCTGTGTCCTTCATCTGGGACTTCAAGGACCGGATTTACCACGTGGACTGCAAGGACACCAAGCTCCGTCCCACCGGCCGGAACACCATGATGGGCTCGCACCTGCCCTGGGGCGATCCCCGCCGTGGTTGGGACTTCGTCTCCGCCGGACGCGGCGATGTGCCCTGGGAATCGTCCTTCCGCGCCCTCACCGCCATCGGCTATGACGGACCCATCTCGGTGGAATGGGAAGACGCCGGAATGGACCGCCTCCACGGCGCACCCGAAGCCCTCGCCGCGCTGAAGAAGTTCGACTTCCCGGCGTCGCAGACCTCCTTCGACGCCGCGTTCAGCAGCAAGGACTAGCCACGTGACCCTCAGCAATGGCACTTCCGATGGCACCATCCGCTGGGGCATTCTCGGCACCGGGTTTATTGCCGGGCTCCAAACCAAGGACTTGAAGGAGAACGGCTTTACGGTCCAGGCCGTGGGGTCCCGTTCGCTGGACTCGAGCCAGTTGTTTGCCGATGAGCATGGCGTGGCCACTGCGCACGGCAGCTATGAGGATCTGGTGGCCGACCCCTTGGTTGACGTGGTCTACGTGGCCACGCCACACCCTTTCCACCACGCAAATGCCCTGCTGGCGTTGAATGCGGGCAAGCACGTGCTGGTGGAGAAGGCGTTCACCATGAACGCCCGGCAGGCGCAGGAGATCGTTGACCTGGCGGAATCCAAGGGGCTCGTGGCCCTGGAGGCCATGTGGACCAGGTTCCTGCCGCACATGATCCGGATCCGGGAGCTCATCGCTGCCGGGACCATTGGCGAGGTGCGCAAGGTGGTGGCCACCCACAACCAGAGCCTCCCCAAGGACCCCGCCCACCGGCTCAACGATCCCGCGCTCGGTGGTGGAGCCCTGCTGGACCTGGGCATCTATCCGATCTCCTTTGCCTTCGACATCCTGGGCACGCCGGCGTCCATCAAGGCCAGCGCCTCAATGTCAGCCACCGGCGTGGACCGTCAGACGGCAGCCATCTTTGAATATGCCAACGGCGCTCAAGCAATTGTTGATTGTGAACTGGATGCGGCCAGCGCCAACCGGTCCATGGTCATTGGCACAGAGGGCTGGATCGACATTGAGTCCACTTGGTACAACCCGGTCCCCTTCACGGTATTCGCCGTGGATGGCACTGTTGTTGAACGCTACGACCAGCCCGTGACCAGCCGCGGCATGCAGTACCAGGCGGCAGAACTGGAGCGTCTCATCCGCATCGGCGAAACCGCCGGAACCATCCTCCCGCCGAGCGAAACCGTGGCCATCATGGCTGCCATGGACCAGATCCGGGAACAGATCGGGCTGCGGTACGACGCCGACGCGGCCCTGGAAGGAAATGACTGATGTCCGATTCCGCACGCCTCGCCGAACTCCAACAGCAGGAAGAAGAGCTGGTTTTCGCTTCCTTCGATCACCACGATGCCTGGCGGCTCGGCTCCCTGATCGCCAACCACGCCATCGCTTCAGGGTTTGGAGTGGCGATCGATATCAGGCGGCATAATCTGGTCCTTTTCCGCTGTGTCCTGCCAGGATCCACAGCTGACCAGGAAGAGTGGATCCGCCGCAAGTCTGCCGCCGTGCTGCGATTCGAGCACAGCACGGCGTTGTTGGGTGAGCGCTTTTCCGAGCGTAACCCACTGGGAGGCGGGTGGCTGGCTCCGGAGGACTACACGCTCGACGGCGGCTCGTTCCCCCTCCGCGTACGAGGCGCCGGTGTGATTGGCGCGATCACGGTGTCCGGCCTGTCCTCGGACGAAGACCACCAGATGGTGGTGGACGGGATCCGGAACTATTTGAAAACGGTGGGGGTTTAAGACGGGGCAAGGCGAGAGTAACCTGTGGATCGACGACTTACACCGGGGGTAGGGCGTCAGCTCCGTCGGCGAAAATGCCCCCGGACAAGTCTTCCCGCTCGCATGTGTTCGGGCACCCATACGTCACCGTGCGATTTCGGGGGTACCGGAGTGGATGATCCGCCCATGTCTATCACAGTCGGGGCGGGAGCCAAGGACGCCACCCGCTTGGCATTCTCACCTTCGAAAGCCTTGGTCATGTAGGCAAGAGAATCAGGTTCAGCTCCCAGGCCGAGGGCGTCTTCCCGCCAGTGGGATATCGCGGAGGCGACCTGATGCAGCCGAGCAATGGCCGCATCCCGGGTCAGCCGAAACGCATCGGCGAACTCCAAGAGATCCCGGACGTCCCTATCGAAGAGACCGCCATGTGGGGTGAGTGGCGTATCTGATGTACCTGCTGGCACCGGGTTCACGTCGAACGACGGCGACAAGCGCCAGCCTCTATTGGTTCGCAGGAGCCCGTGGTTTCTCATGTGGTCATCGGTGTTGTTGACCATAGCGATGAGAGCGGCACGGCTGAACATCTCGTTGGCATCCTGAACAGGTTCTGCAGAGATACGCGCCACTTCAGAGGCGATTTTCACGTAATCAGGGTGTGAGTACGTGTCGAGTTGGAGGGCCGTACGCACACTCATGTACGGGATGCGCCGGTCACCGTCGCGGTCAAACCGCCGAGTGAGGAAGATATGGGAAAACTCCGAAAGAGGCATAAGCCGTGACTCGGCGACCCTGATGCCTGCCCGTTGCTGCAGCATGATGGCGACCATTTCCCACAGTTGCACGTTGCCTACGTCCGATGTCTTCGGGAACTTTGCCAGCAGCATGGAACCGTCGTCGTCCCGAACCCAGGCTTTGGGCTGAGCACCACCCGGAGAGGAACCGGCACCCATGAGCAAGGAGTTCTCCTCCTTGACCTCGCCGGTTTCAGCGAAGAGTCTGGCCTCCTCCGAGAGCCCCCTAAGGTCACGGATTCCTGCACCCCGGCCCCAAGACGACAGGAATTGGCCGTTCTCCCGGAAGCGAAGTGCGCCCTGCCTGGTCTCATCGTTGACCAACAACAGGTAGCCCGCTTCACCTGTGGGTGGAATGCGGCCGCCACCCTTGGCGAGGGTCTGTTGTCGCAGTTCTTCGAATAACAGCTTCTTGCCCCAGTCATCCGGGGAGGCATCATGGAAGGACCCGAACAGCTCGCGGCCCTGGGTGGGCCGCTGGGGGCCGCGTCGCAGAGGTAGCTCCGGGGAAACCTCGAATGCTTCCGCAGCGGACATCCAACTGTCGGCGTAGGTGAATGTGACGTGCTCGCGGGGGGAAAGGCCATCCGTTTCAATGTCCATCACGCCGGCCAAGGACTCGTTGACGAGCACCTCCACGCGCCTGATGCTTCGGGCGGCCACTAGTTCCTCCTGGGGGCGCGCTGCCTGTTGAGCAGATGCGCCCGCGCCCTGCCAAGATCGGTATTCAGGGGATCCATCGCATTAATAAGGTCTTCAGCAACACCGAGCACAGACGCTACGGTCATGAGGTGTTCGACTTTTCCGCCCTCTCCGGTTTCCAGGCGCATGAGCGTGGGTCGTGAAACGTCAGCCCGTTCGGCGACAAGTTCCTGCGACAAGCCGAGGATGATTCGTCGGCTCCGAAGGTTCTCCCCGAGACGGCGCATTGCATCCTTACTGTTCATGTAGCTATCTTGTGGCAATAAGTCGCCTAATGCAATAAAACAGCTACTTTATCTGATTCAATGCGTCGGCAGGAGAGGTCGGCCGCATCAGCGGTTAGGGCCAGAATATTACCGCCCCTTCAGCACATATCGCCGCTCAGGGCGTCCGACGCCGTACTTGAGCCTGACCTCCAGCGCCCCCTCGTCGTGGAGGTACTCAAGGTAACGCCGGGCGCTGACTCGCGAGGTCCCGAGTTGCTCGGCCAGCTCAGCGGCGGAGAGGTCCCCCGGCGCTGATTTGAGGGCAGATTCCACCAGTTCCAGGGTCTCCACGCTGCAGCCTTTGGGCAGGGTCCGCTCAGAAATTCCCAGCCCGAAAACGCGGTTCACGTCTGATTGCTCGGCCTCCACCTTGGACGCGTCCAACCCCTGGTAGGCGCTGAGGTAGTGTTCCAGCCGCTCCTGCAGATCGGATTGGGAGAATGGCTTGATGAGGTAGTGGACAATCCCGCCACGGAGCGCCTTGCGCACCGTTTCCACTTCCCGGGCGGCGCTGATCACCAGCACATCCAGGTCCGGAGCCACGTCACGGAGTTGATGCATGAGATCCAGGCCGTTGATGTCCGGGAGGTGGATATCCAGCAGCACCAGGTCTGGCTGGAGCCGCCCGGTTTCCACCAAGGCCTGGGCGCCGGTGTGTGCCACGCCTACCACCCCGAACCCCGGTGTTCGCTGGATGAAGCCTGCATGGACCTTGGCCACCATGAAGTCGTCGTCCACAATCAGAACCTTGATCACCGTTGATGTGCCCCTTTGTTGACGCCTGAGTCGCTCTTGCTGAACCGTGCAGTAAATACGGCCCCATTGTCGTTGGACACGGAGAGATCGCCCCCGGACCGCCGGCAGATCACCCTCGACAACGCCAGCCCGAATCCCCTGGCATCTCCGGGACCCGGGTCCTTGGTGGAGAACCCTTGCCGGAAGATGTCCTCGGTGGAGTCGCTGGGCACTCCGGGACCGTTGTCCCGGACCGTGACCGTGACGCCGCCTTGGGTATTGTCGCCGTCCGCGGAGTTGACCACCAACACACGGACCGATGCCCCGGCGCGGCCTGTGACGGCGTCGAACGCGTTATCCACCAGGTTTCCCACCACGGTGGTGAGGTCGCGGGAGAGTTCTTCGTCCACGCGGGGCAGTGCGGACTGCGGGTCAAGATGAAGTTCCACGCCGCGCTCGGTGGCGAGGCTGGCTTTGGCGATGAGGAGGGCGGCGAGCGCGGGGTCTTCGATGCGGCTGGTGACGTCGTCGTTGAGCCGGGTGCGGTCCACTGTGGCGCCGTTGACGAACTGCACCACGGAGTCGTATTCGCCAATTTGGATGAGGCCGGAAATGACGTGGAGTTGGTTGGCGAACTCGTGTGCTTGGGCCCTCAGGGTGTCCGTGACCGTCCTGGTGGCACCGAGTTCGCTTTCCAGGGATGACAGCTCGGTCCGGTCCCTCAGCGTTGTCACCGAACCGATGTCCCGGCCGTGCGAGCGCAGGGCCACACGGTTCATGACCACCAACCGCTCCCCTACGAGTACCAGTTGATCGGGGTCGGACTGTTCGCGGGTCAGGACGATTTTCAGCGCGGGATCCACGTGCAGGGACCGGAGCTTCTTGCCGACGCAATCCGGTGGCAGGCCAAGGAGCTGCCGGGCACTCTGGTTGGCCACGGTGATGCGCTCGTGGGGATCCAAAGCAACCACGCCTTCCTTCAGGCCTTGCAGCATCGCTTCACGGTTTTCCACCAACCCGGTGATTTCCCGCGGTTCCATGCCCAGGGTTTGCCGTTTGACGCGGCGGGACAACAGGAGGGATCCCGCCACTCCCAGGACGCTGGCGACACCCAAATAGGTGAGCAGATTGGGTACGGCGTCGCCAAGCCGCTCAATGGTGGAGGGGTAGTTCCTGCTGACGGATGCTACGCCGATGACTTTTCCGGAATCATCCAGGACCGGGACGTGGGCGGAGAGCACGGCACCGCTGCTGCCCGGCAAGACACCTGTCCAGGCCCGTCCTTCCATCACTTGGCTGTCGCCCAATGGCAGGGCCCGGCCCAGCAGGCTGGGATCGGATGATGCCACTACGGTGCCGTCCAGTTTGGCCAGTGCCACATGGGATGAGCCCGAGACGGTGCGCACGGATTCGGCCACGGCCGGGAGTGCTGAACCGACGCGCGGTTCGGCGTCAGGGAGCAGCGCACGGACCGTGGGGTTGCTGCCTAATGCTTCGGCAGCGAGGAGTGCCCTGCGGCCTTCAGTCCGTTCGAACGTGGCGGCGGATTGGGCCAGTGAAATGGCCACGACGGCCACAAGTACAGCCAGGACGATCAGCAACTGCAGCAGAAGGTACTGTCCGGCCAAGGACATTCCTCTTCTTCGAGGCAGTCGGGTCAGGCGAGTCACTTGCTGGGTTCCTTTGATGGTGCCAGTGAGCAGGGGCAGGCAACAGCTTCCCCCGTGGCGTATCGGAACTATACCCCAGCCGCACAGAAGACCCCAGTGGCACGGAAGACCAGCTCAGGGGGCCGGAATGCACCAGGAAACCGTGAACGCAATGAACTTAAAGATCACTGCGAACACAAGAGTGATGCCTGTCACTTACGCGCCTAGCATCAAATCAACGGGGCATCGCCCTGCACCCGCATTTTCAAAGATGAGAAGAGGAACACCATGCGCCACCTCCGCGCATTGCGAGTCGCCGCCGTCGCAGCCGGCATCGCCCTGATGGCCACCGGTTGTGGCGCCACAGGCAAGAACTCCACCGGTTCTGAAAGCTCCGGCGCGGCCGGGCCCCTGACCGGACTCCAGATCATGGTCCCCAACACTCCGGGCGGTGGCTATGACACCACAGCCCGCGCAGCGGCCAAAGTCCTGGATGACGAGAAGATCTCCACCAATACCGAGGTATTCAATCTTGCCGGTGCAGGTGGCACGGTTGGCCTGGCCCGCATCGTCAATGAAAAGGGCAACGGCGACCTCACCATGCTCATGGGTTTGGGCGTGGTTGGAGCCAGCTACACCAACAAGTCCGAATCGAAGCTGACGGAGACCACCCCGCTGGCGAAACTTATCGAGGAACCCGGCGCCATCATGGTCGGCAAGGACTCCCCGTACAAGACCATTGATGACCTGGTGAAGGCCTGGAAGGCCGACCCCGCTTCCATCGCAGTGGGCGGCGGATCCTCGCCTGGCGGCCCTGACCACCTCCTGCCGATGCAGTTGGCCGGCGCCGTTGGCATCGACGCCACCAAGGTCAACTTTGTCTCCTACGACGGCGGTGGCGACCTTCTGCCCGCCATCCTGGGTAACAAGCTTGGTTTCGCCGCTTCCGGTGCAGGCGAGTACCTGCAGCAGATCAAGTCCGGCGAAATCCGCGTACTGGCCACCAGTGGCGAGAACCGCTTGGACGGCGTGGATGCTCCCACGCTGAAGGAATCCAACATTGACTTGGTCTTCACCAACTGGCGCGGCGTTGTGGCCCCTCCGGGCATCAGCGAGGACGACAAGAAGTCCCTCATCGCCGCCCTTGAGAAGATGCACGCCTCCGCCGGCTGGAAGGAAGCGCTCAAGACCCACAGCTGGACCGATGCGTTTGTTACCGGTGACGAGTTCCAGACCTTCCTGACCGACCAGGACAAGCGCGTGGCGGATGTCCTCACCAAGCTCGGGTTGGCGTGAGCTCCATAGCCACAGGCCTTAAAGGCCGCGCCGAGCTGGGGGTAGCCCTCCTGCTCGGCGTGGTCGGCGTCCTGGTCTTCCTGGACGCGAACGGCCTGGTGACCCCGTACTCGCAGTCGGACCCGGTGGGCCCGAAGACTGTTCCGTTCATTGTTTCCGGGCTGCTGATCATCTGCGCTGTTTTGCTCGCCATCAACGTCCTGCGCGGCGGCAAGGGTGAAGCCGAAGGCGGCGAAGACGTTGACCTGGCCCACCCCGCCGATTGGAAGACCGTTCTTCCGCTGGCCGGCGCGTTCATCCTGAACATCCTGCTCATCGACTGGGCCGGCTGGGTTATCTCCGGCACCGTTCTGTTCTGGGGCAGTGTGCTGGCCCTCGGCAGCCGCCGCTACATCCGTGACGGCCTCATTTCCGTCGCCCTGTCATTGCTGACCTTCTACGGCTTCTACCTTGGCCTGGGCATCGCACTGCCGGCCGGGCTCCTGGAAGGAATCCTCTAATGGACGTCTGGTCCTCCCTGATGGACGGTTTCGCCACCGCCCTGACCCCCATGAACCTCTTGTTCGCCGTGATCGGCGTACTCCTCGGTACCGCCGTCGGCGTCCTTCCCGGACTGGGCCCGGCCATGACCGTGGCGCTGCTGCTTCCGGTGACCGCTGCGTTGGAGCCCACCAGCGCCTTCATCATGTTCGCCGGCATCTACTACGGCGGCATGTTCGGCGGTTCCACCACCTCGATCCTGCTGAACACACCAGGTGAATCGTCCTCGGTGGTGACGGCCATTGAAGGCAACAAGATGGCCAAAGCCGGCAGGGCCGCCCAAGCCCTTGCCACCGCGGCCATCGGTTCGTTCATTGCCGGCACCATCGGCACCGCACTGCTGGCAGTCTTCGCGCCCATCGTGGTCCAATTCGCCGTCAGCCTGGGAGCTCCCAGCTACTTCGCGATCATGGTCCTTGCCCTGCTTGCAGTGACCGCCGTCCTTGGCTCGTCCAGGCTCCGCGGTTTCGCGTCGCTGGCTCTCGGCCTGGCCATTGGCTTGGTGGGCATCGACTCGGTGACCGGCCAACGCCGCCTGACCTTCGGCCAGCCCCTGTTGGTGGACGGTTTGGACATCGTGGTGGTTGCTGTTGCAATCTTCGCCGTGGGTGAAGCCCTCTGGGTTGCTGCCCACCTGCGCCGCACACCGCTCCACGTCATTCCCGTTGGCCGCCCGTGGATGGGCAAGAAGGACTGGGGCCGCTCCTGGAAGCCTTGGCTCCGCGGCACCGCTTTTGGCTTCCCGTTCGGTGCCCTGCCCGCCGGCGGCGCCGAGATCCCCACGTTCCTCTCCTATGTCACGGAGAAGCGCCTCACCAAGCACCCCGAAGAGTTCGGCAAAGGTGCTATCGAAGGCGTCGCCGGACCAGAAGCTGCCAACAACGCGGCAGCTGCTGGAACCATGACGCCGCTGCTCGCACTCGGCCTGCCCACCAACGCAACAGCCGCCGTCATGCTTGCCGCCTTCACGTCCTACGGCATCCAGCCGGGTCCGCAGCTGTTCTCCAGCCAAGGACCGCTGGTGTGGGCACTGATTGCGAGCCTCTTCATCGGCAACTTCCTGCTGCTGCTCATCAACCTGCCCCTGGCACCGGTCTGGGCCAAGCTGCTGCAACTCCCCCGGCCGTACCTTTACGCAGGCATCCTCTTCTTCGCTACCTTGGGCGCCTACTCGGTCAACCTGCAGGCCTTCGACCTGGTGATCCTTCTGGTACTCGGCGCTCTTGGCTTCATGATGCGTCGCTTTGGTCTTCCGGTCCTGCCGCTGATCCTCGGCGTCATCCTGGGTCCGCGCATCGAAGGCCAGCTCCGCAAGACGCTCCAGCTGAGCGCCGGCGATCCCGCGGGCCTCTTCAGCGAGCCAATCGCGATCGTGGTCTACATCATCGTGGCGATCATCCTGGTGTGGCCGTTCATCTTCAAGCTCATCCGCCGCAACCGTCCAGTGGCAGCCTTCACCGGACCGTCTGAGCAGTCAGCCCGCAGCGAAGCGGAGTCGCCCGCGCAGGCTGGCGACCCGACCACAACAACCCACCAGAAGCAGGAGAAACCATGACCATCGTGGTGGGATACGTCCCCACACCAGAAGGCGAAGCGGCACTGACCCAGGCCATCGCCGAGGCCAAGAAGAGCAACGAAACCCTGTTGGTCATCAACTCCTCCAAGGGCGACGCCTTGGTGGATAACCGGTACGCCCAGGGTCCGGACATCCAAAGCATCGAAGAACGGCTCGCTGACCAAGGCATCCAGCACATCATCAAGCAGCCGGTCCGCGGCCATGACGCGGCAGCCGAAGTCCTGGATGCGGCCGACGAGAATGACGCCAGCCTGATTGTCATCGGCCTTCGCCGCCGCAGCCCGGTAGGCAAGCTCATCATGGGCAGCGTCTCCCAACGGATCCTGTTGGAGGCGGACTGCCCGGTCCTGGCCGTCAAGGCGGACTAGGTTCACCCCATAACAACGCCCGACGGCGGCTGGTCAACCAGGTGACCAGCCGCCGTCGTGCTTTTAGTCAGGAATTACCACATGGCCCTTACGAGGGGCGTGACGGTCAGGCTTTCCAGCCGGGCCGCCCCTCCCTCAGAGAACAGGGACAGCGAGTTGGCACCCGCTGCAGGAAAGACCTGGTCCGTCAGAGTCACAAGGCCATCCTGAGCAAATACCTCCACGGACGCCCGGTCCACGTAGAGCCGCAAGCGGAGCCTGCCATTGACGAGCTGGACAGGGACATCGTCTATTGACGCGAAGGACGGATGGAAATCCTCGTTTCCGGAGTTGGTCCTGTCAATGAACGCCCGTCCCGAGGCCGTGGTGTAGCCAACCTTGGTTCCCTCCGAGTCGTTGCCCAGCACCTTGAGTCCGAAGGCGGAGGCCGTTCCTGGCGAGAACTCCGCATCGATCTGGAGCACGTCCCCCGTGATGGGAAGACTGCTGGTACCTGGAGCGATGTCCTGCGCCGGCGCGGTGTAGGCGGCAG
>NZ_JABMCX010000075.1 GCF_013179505.1 Paenarthrobacter sp. CM16
AGCCCGGGCGTCCCCATGCTGCTGATCCTGGCTCCCCGGGAATCCGTGGACCTCCAGGAAGTGGAGTCCTGGCGCGTCGCTGACTACATCATCAGCCCAGTGCAGTCCGGGGAACTGGTTCACCGGGTGGAAACCCTGATCGGCCGGGCCGCTGAACGCTCCCGTTCGCGCGGTGAAATCGAAGCGTTGCGCGAAAGCCTCCGTAATGTCTCATCTGCCATCCGGGAGACCAACGATCCCCAATTGATCGCGGACCACGTGGTGCGGGGATTCGGTGAGGCGCTGGACGTTGACCACGTCTGGTTCGCTACCTTCCGCGACGAACGCGTTCCCAGCATTCGTGCACAGTGGAACCGCCCCGGCCTTCCGATGCTTCCCGCGGGGCTGGGCGAGAGTGAAGACGCCATCACCGAGGCGGCCAACAAATTGTGGGCAGACGCCGATGTTTTGGCGGTGGAAGACCACCGCGATGACCCCGACTCCGGAATTGCCAAGGCTTTGCGGGAATGGTCCGGCGAGCTCAACCCTGTCTCCACCGTCCTTCTGCCCGTGGGTGAGGGCGGGTCCGCCATGGGTATCATCCTGCTCTCCACTGTCCAGGAGCGCCACGATTGGACCCGTCCCGAGATCGCGCTGATGCAGCATGTGGCCGGAAATGTGGCCCACGGGCTCATCCAAGGCCACCTCATCAGCGCCCAACAGCGGGTCCTGCACCAACTGAGGCAGTTGGACAAGGCCAAGACGGACTTCCTGGCCACTGTCAACCACGAACTCCGGACCCCGCTGACCTCCATCACCGCTTATCTGGACATGATCCAGGACGGATCCGGCGGGCCGGTCCCTGACGGCATCAGGAAGATGCTGGACGTCATTGCCCGCAACTCCACTCGTCTCCGCAGGCTCATCGAGGACATGCTCACGGTGTCCATGCAGGACGGCAGCAACCTGGATCTCAAACCGGTGGATATTGCCAAACTCCTCCAGGTGGTAGTAGCCACGCTTAGGCCACTGGCCGAATCCCGCCATGTCTCGTTGTCCTTCACCGAAGGTACCGACGACATCGAAGTCACGGCCGATGAAGCCAAGCTGGAACAGGTCTTCACCAACATTGTGGCCAACGCCATCAAGTTCACCCCCGAGGGCGGCCGCGTGGGCATTACCAGCTCCGTTTCGGACTCCGAGGGCGGAGGGCTGGCGCTGGTCAAGATCGCAGATAACGGCTTGGGCATTCCCGAGCATGATCTGCCCCATATCTTCACCCGCTTCTACCGGGCTTCCAACGCCACCTCAGCAGCGGTCCCCGGCAGTGGCCTTGGATTGGCCATAGCGCACGACATCATCAGCCGCCATATGGGCCGTCTTCTCCTGGATTCCACTTTGGGCTCCGGCACCACGGTCTCCGTCGAATTGCCGGTGGTCGGGCCCTGATCACGCCTCGATTCCGGCTGTGACAGCCCTGTCAATGTGAGCCCCCTGCTAGTGCTCTGCGGTCACAAATGCTCGACATACTGTGAAATAAAAATTGATGCCCCGGGCAGCAGCCCAGGGCATCAATTGACGTTATGTGGCCTTGAGAGGCGCTCCCCCAATGTTTAGTTTGGCCACCAACCGATGCTGGTGGTGTTCGTCTTGGTGGTGGTGTAGCTGTTAGGCCACCAGCCGATTGCTGTGCTGTCCTGCGTAGGCTCGGCGTTAGCCGGGGCAGCGAAACCCGTTACTGCCAGAACCGCCGCCATGAGCAGGGTTGCCGCAAATTTTTTCATCCGCTATGCCCTTTCGTACTGATGCGAATTTGTTGTCTGTGACTTGAATAAAGTCACGGTGCAAACTATACGAGCTTTTCTTCCGCAATGACATGGATAATGGGCACATGCAAAGTCCGCACCTCGCCTCCCATCTCGTTGCCGGCCTGACCGCGCGCGCCAAATGGAAGGAACGGGACTTTGACGAGGCGTACCGCCTGGCGGGCGAGGCTGCCGGGCTGGCCACAGACGCCGGAGATGACGAGTCCTGGTGGAACATGCGGTACCTGCAAGCAGAGTGCCTCCGGGACCAAGGCCGCATTGAGGAATACCTCAGCGTCGCCCTGGAGCTCAACGACCACAGCCTGACAGCGTCCTCGCCCGAGCTCGGAGCCAAAGCGGGAACCATGGTCGCCGTAGCATTCCAAGGCTTGGGCAGGCTCCCTGAGGCCGCCACCATGGCCGCTGACGCGGCGAAACTCGCTGCGCGCGACGCCGAACTGCTGTACGTCCAGATCCTCGCCCAGCGAGCACTGATTGCCGCGCTGGCGGAGAGCCGGCTCCTTGGCGATGCCTGGCGGGAATGCCTCGTGCTGGAAACCCTGCTCACCGATGACGTCGATGAAGACACTGCCGGCAAGGGTTATTGGGTGATCGGAAACGTTGCTTTCCTCGCCAATCGGGTTAACGACGGCGGGCGATATCACGATCTCGCGGCCGAAAGGCTCTCACCGTCCAAAGACGTTGATTTGTGGGCGCGATTCAACCGGGCATCAGCGGAAATGCGTCTCCAGGCAAAACTCAGTGACGCAGCTACCCTCCGTTGCATTGAAAGGGCCGAGCTTGCCACCGATATTGTGGGCGGCTCCGAACGGGACCACCTGGAAATGTCGTTGGTCCGAGCCCATTGGTATTTCCTCGGCGGTGATATGCAGCAGGCAACAGCGATCCTCGAACCCCTGTGCGCCCGCTCCTCCATTCTGGCCACTCAAACCTCGGCTGAAGCACATTTCCTTCTGGCCCGGGCACTGCTCGCGTCCGCTCGACGGCCGGACTCCCTGGCTATTTTCGAGGAAGCTGCCGCACTGTTCGAACAGGCTGCGTTGCCTGAACGCAGTGACGCCGTGAGGGAGTATCTTCGTCATAGCGACGAACAACGAGGCCGGCCACACGGGGAGTGAGCATGTCCGAAGGAAAGATGTACTCCGGCGACGATCCACGCCTGGGGTTCCTCCTGGAGGGCATCGTCAAGCTTGCAGCAGGTGACCTTAACACCAGGATCGAAGTCTCAGACGCACGCGATGAAATCGACGCCGTGATCATGGGCACCAACCTCTTGGCCGAGGACCTGCAGATCGTTTACGAAGAGCTCGAGCAACGGGTCCAGGCACGGACCCGGCAGCTTAATGAAGCCCACCTGGCGATGCAGCACATGGCCATGACCGATCCCCTGACAGGCTTGAACAACCGCTCCGCCTTTGCCACGGCCCTCAGTGAAGCCCAAGCCAGCGGGGCGGAGAGCGGCCGGAAAGCGGCCATTCTCCTCCTGGACATGGACGGCTTCAAGGCCATCAATGACTCCTTGGGGCACACCATCGGGGACAAGGTCCTGGAAACAGTAGCGGCCCGGATCAGCGGCGCCGTGCGGGGCCAGGACATGGTGGCCCGCATGGGCGGCGACGAGTTCGCCGTGCTCATTCCCGACGTCACCCAAGCAGCAGCTGCCTCCATTGGCAACCGGATTCTCGCTGCCGTGATCGGCCCCATGGAAATTGAAGGCCAACACCTGCGATGCGGTGCCAGCATGGGCCTCCGGATGGCCGACCCCGGCCACCGCGCGGAGGAACTGATGATGGAAGCGGACATCGCCATGTACGAGTCCAAAGCTGACGGTCGGGGGAAGCTCAAGGTCTTCGAGCCGGCCATGCTTCACACCCGGCAGATGCGGAACCAGCTGGTGGGCGAACTCAAAGAAGCAATCACCGGCTCGCAGTTGGTGCTGTTCTACCAGCCCATCATCCGGCTGGATACACGTGAAATCGAAGGGGTGGAAGCGCTGGTCCGCTGGAACCACCCCACCCGCGGACTCATCATGCCTGACCAGTTCATCCCCATTGCCGAGGAAACGGGCATGATTTCCGATCTCGGCAGTTGGGTGCTCCGCACCGCCGTCGAGCAGTTGAAGCAATGGCGCACCGACCCCCTCACATCAGGGCACAACTTCAGCATGCGCATCAATGTTTCAGCTCCGGACCTGCAGCGGCTGGAATTCATTGAAGACGTCCGCGAGGCCTTGGCCTCCGCGGAACTGGACCCATCGCTCCTGGTCCTGGAACTGACCGAAAGCGCTGTCATTCAAGGCAATGACCTGGACCGCTACACGCTCAACAGCCTGCGCCGATTGGGTGTGGGACTGGAAATCGACGACTTCGGCACCGGCTACTCGTCCATCAGCTACCTTCGCCAGCTCCCGGTGGACACGGTCAAAGTGGACCGCACCCTCCTCTCAGCCCTGGGCAGCGACCCCGCGCAGCCGGCACTGCTGGCCGCAGTGCTGCAGTTGATCCGCGCCTGTGGGTTGGCCGCGGTATGGGAAGGAATCGAGACTGCCGAACAGGCCGAATACCTCCTCAGCATCGGGTGTACCAGCGGCCAGGGGTACTACTTCAGCAGGCCCCTGCCGGAGGCGCAGCTGACCGAACAGCTGAAGCACCACAAGACGTGGCCCGTCAGCTGATGCTCCGCGTCCACGGGTGGTGCCGGTTGCGCCATTCCGAATCGAGGATCGCGTAGATGTTCTCCGTGGCCCATTGCCCCTTGTAGTGCCAGTTATCCACCAGGGTCGCTTCCAGCCGCATGCCCAAACGCTTGGCGATGCCTGCTGAACCTTCATTGAGGGCGTCGAGCTTGGCATCCACGCGGTGGAAGGACAGGGTCTCGAAGGCCAGCTTCAGCACGGCCTCCGCTGCCTCTGTGGCAATGCCGTGGCCTTGGGCATCCGGGTGAAGAATCCAGCCGACCTCGGCCTGGCCAGTGCCTTCAAGCCATTTCAGTACCACTTCGCCGAGGAGACCGGGCTGGTCCTGGCGTTCGATGGCCAGGCAAATCCAGTCACCCTCCTGCTTGAACTCGAAGTTCGCATAGCGGCCAAGGACTTCCATGGCCTTGGTCCTGGTCAGTTCGTTGCGGAAAAGGAACCTGGCCGTTTCGGGGAGGGATTGGTATCCGTGGAACCTCTCGAGGTCCTCGGCCTCGAAACGGCGCAGAATGAGTCGGTCGGTCATGATGGGAAGCTCAATTTCGGGCATGACTCCGAGGCTACTAGGTGCGGACGAATACTGGTCCAGTCTTGACACGTGACGCGATCTGGGATTACCTAATGAACATTCGGTAAATAAAGCTGGAGGCAATGACGCATGGTTGAAACAACCCTCTCCGGTGCTTCGCACCACATCCTGACGAATGACTACGCGTCGGAATGGATGGGCATCGAGGTCCTCAAGCTCGACGACGGCCACGCCACCATCCGCATGCACCTCCGCCAGGAAATGCTCAACGGATTCGGCATGGCCCACGGCGGAATGATCTTCGCCTTCGGCGACACCGCCTTCGCCCTGGCCTGCAACCCGGCCAACCCCACGCCCAAGCAAGCCGCCAACATCACGGTGGCCTCCGGCGTCGATATCAACTTCATCAAGCCCGCGTTCCAAGGCCAGGTGATCACCGCCGTCGCAAACCGCCGCGCCAGCACCGGGCGCAGCGGCCTGTACGACATCCAGATCTACGCCGCCAACCCCGACGCCGCCCCGGACACCGAGCCCGGGGAACTCATTGCCGAGTTCCGTGGCCGCAGCCGCACCATCTCCAAGAAGTAGGAAACCCATGACGCAGAACACCGTGGCCGCACCAGCAGCTTCCACCTCCGAGGCCCCTGTGCTGGACCGTGAAGAAACCATCTCCCGCGACGAACTCGAAGCCCTCCAGCTCACCCGCCTCCAGCACACAGTGGCCTACGCCTACGATCGCGTGCCGCTGTACAAGCGGAAGTTCGACGACGCCGGCGTGCACCCCACGGATCTCCGCGAGCTGAGCGACCTCGGCAAGTTCCCTTACACCACCAAGGAAGACCTGCGCCTGGAATACCCGTTCGGGATGTTCGCCGTCCCGCAGGACCAGGTGGCGCGCATCCATGCCAGCTCCGGCACCACCGGCCGCCCTACCGTGGTTGGCTACACCAAGCAGGACCTCGCCAACTGGGCCACCCTGGTGGCCCGCTCCTTCCGCGCATCCGGCGTCCGCCCCGGCATGAAGGTCCACAACGCCTACGGCTATGGCCTCTTCACCGGCGGCCTCGGCGCCCACGCAGGCGCTGAAGCCCTCGGCTGCACCGTCATCCCCATGTCCGGCGGGCAGACCGAACGCCAGATCCAGCTCATCCAGGACTTCAAGCCCGACGCCATCCTGGCCACGCCCACCTACCTGCTGACCATCGCCGACGCCATGGCACACCAGGGCATCGACCCCACGTCCACCTCGCTCAAGTACGCCGTGCTCGGCGCCGAACCGTGGACCGAAGAGATGCGCCACGAACTCGAAGTCACCATGAACATCAAGGCCTCGGATATTTACGGACTCTCCGAAGTCATGGGTCCTGGCGTCGCCGGCGAAGCCGTTGAAACCCAAGACGGCTGCCACATCTGGGAAGACCACTTCCGCCCCGAAATCATCGATCCCTTCGACCACTCCACGGTGCTGGCCGACGGCGAACCCGGCGAACTCGTCTTCACCTCCCTCACCAAGGAGGCGCTGCCGATCATCCGCTACCGCACCAAGGACCTCACCCGCCTGCTGCCGGGCACCGCCCGCCCCGCGCACCGCCGCATGGGCCGCATCACCGGCCGCAGCGACGACATGATAATCCTCCGCGGCGTAAACCTGTTCCCGTCCCAGATCGAGGAAATCGCGCTCCGCATCCCGGAACTCAGCCCGCACTTCCAGCTCGAAATCACCCGCCCCGAAGGCAAGCGCATGGACTCGTTGACGGTGAAGATCGAACGCCGCGAGAACGTTCCGTCCGAGGCAGGCACGACGGCGGCCCACACCTTGCGCGAGCAGATCAAGATTCATGTGGGGTCATCTTGCGTGGTTGACGTTGTTGAGCCGGGTTCCCTTGAGCGGTCCAACGGCAAGCTTCGCCGGATCTACGACATGCGCCCCAAGGGCTGATCACCTCCCCCGTTGAGATCGTGAGAAAATGCCAGCATGCCTACTGAGACCACCACCAAGCGCGGACGGCCCGGTTACGACCAACAGTCGGTGCTCCGCATCGCCGTCGACGTCTTCAACCGACACGGCTACGACGCAACGTCCATGGGCATCCTGGCTGAGAACCTCGGGATCTCGAAGTCAGCCATCTACCATCACGTGCCGTCCAAGGGCGATCTGCTGAAGCTCGCCCTGGACCACGCACTGGGCGGCCTTGAGGCCATCCTTGAGGAACCGGCCGCCACGTCAGGGCCCGCAGATGCCCGCCTGGAGTTCGTGCTGCGGCAGACCATTGCCGTGCTGGTGGACCGGCTGCCGTTCGTCACGCTTCTGTTGCGCTTGCGGGGCAACACGGAGATCGAGCGGGATGCGTTGGAACGCCGCCGTGCCTTCGACCACAAGGTAGCCGAGTTGATCGCAGCTGCCCGGGAAGACGGGTCGCTGCGCCAGGACATCGATCCCCGCACCGTGACGCGCCTCTTATTCGGCACCATCAACTCGATTGTGGAGTGGTACAAGCCGGGCGGTTCCCTGTCCCCGGAGAAGCTGGCCGATGACGTCATCACCATGGCCTTCGACGGCCTCCACACAGCCGCCTGACCCTCTCCCACCTCCCGCTGGCTACCGGCGAACCCTCTCCCACCTCCCGCTGGCTTCCGGCCGACCGTCTCTCACATCCCACTGGCTTCCGGCCGACCGCCTCTCACATCCCACTGGCTTCCGGCGCACCCTCTCCCACATCCCCCGGGGCTTCCGGCGAACCCTCTCCCACATCCCACGCTCTACCGGCGAACCCTCTCCCACATCCCACGCTCTACCGGCGAACCCTCTCCCACCTCCCGGTCTTGATCCCTGGCACGAACGCTCAGCGGCGGCGGATCAGTAAGTGATGCGGACCCGGCCCGACAGGTCCGCACCTCAGGAACCAACGGCTAGCAAATGACTGAGTTTCTATCTGGCGAAGTTGCAGGAGCCTCCTGGCGAAGTTGCAGGAGCCTCCGGAGCTCGGACCTGGACATTGCGCTCAGATCGATCGCATATCGCGACGAAAAATCGCTTCCCACTACCAGCGGGAAGCGATTTGTCGTTGGGGTCATATGAGAGAGCAAACCGCTCAAGCACGCGGGACGTGACAGAGCGAACCACTCAAGCACGCGGGACGTGACAGAGCGAACCACTCAAGCACGCGGGACATGACAGAGCGAACCACTCAAGCACGCGGGACATGACAGAGCGAACCACTCAAGCACGCGGGACGTGACAGAGCAAACCGCTCAAGCACGCGGGACGTGATAGAGCGATCCACTCAAGCACGCGGGACATGACAGAGCGAACCGCTCAAGCACGCGGGACGTGATAGAGGGTTACTTCTCCACGAGGGTCAGGACGTCGTACGTGGCCACAATCTCGTCGTTCTGGTTGGTCAGGACGGCATCCCAGGCCACCTCGCCGTACTCATCAGTCTCACGAGGCGTGATCTTCTTGGCCGTCAGGGTGACACGGATGGAATCACCTGATGCGACGGGCGTGATGAAGCGCAGGTTCTCCAGCCCGTAATTGGCCAGGACGGGACCCGGGGCCGGCTCCACAAAGAGCCCGGCAGCCCAGCTCAACAGAAGGTACCCATGGGCCACGATGCCCGGGAAGAACGGGTTGGCTTCGGCTGCTTCCTGGTTGGTGTGGGCGTAGAACGAATCGCCGGTGGAGTTGGCGAAAGCCGTGATGTCCTCGAGCTTCACCTCGCGCAGTTCCGAGCGAATGGCATCCCCGATCCGCAGGGTGGCCAACGACTTCCGGAACGGGTGCTCGCCTTCGGTTTCCACCGTGAAGTTGCGGTCCGCGCCGGTGTGCCACTGGCCCGTGACGGCAGTCAGCATGTTCGGCGAACCCTGGATGGCGGTGCGCTGCATGTGGTGCAGGACTGAGCGGATACCGCCCAGCTCCTCACCGCCACCGGCACGGCCGGGTCCGCCGTGAACCAGGTGCGGCACCGGGGAACCGTGCCCGGTGGAGGAGCGGGCATCTTCCCGGTTGAGCATGTGAACGCGGCCGTGGTGGGCTGCGATACCAAGCACCAGCTCCTGGGCAACTGAGGGATCGTTGGTGCAAACCGAAGCCACCAGGGAGCCGGAGCCCCGGGCTGCGAGGCGCACGGCATCGGCAAGATCCGAATACCCAAGCACGGAGGAAACCGGACCGAATGCCTCGAGCGAGTGCACTTCTTCGGCTTCGGCATCGGACCAGCTCAGGAGCACCGGCGACATGAACGCACCGTCCTCAACCACACCCACGGCCCCGCCGACTGAGGTGACCGACGGCGTGTCCAGGGATCCGTACGCAAGCTCGCCACCGGCGTCGAGCATTGACTGAACTGCCGCGCGGACGTCCGCGAGTTGTTCCAGCGACGCAAGCGCGCCCATGGTGACGCCCTCAGCGCGGGGGTCGCCCACCACGACGCGCTCGTTGATGCGGGCACCGACGGCGGCAGCAACGTCTGCGGTCAGCGCCTGCGGAACGATGATGCGGCGGATGGCGGTGCACTTCTGGCCGGCTTTGACGGTCATTTCGGTGACAACGGCCTTGACGAAGGCGTCGAACTCGGGCGTGCCGGGAACAGCATCGGGCCCCAGAATCGCGGCGTTGAGGGAGTCGGTCTCAGAGGTGAAACGGACGCCACCCTGGACCACGTTCCGGTGGCCCTTCAATGAGTTGGCCGTGGACGCCGAGCCCGTGAAGGAGACGAGGTCGCGGTAGTCGAGTTCATCCAGGATGGTCCGCGCGGAACCGGAGATCAGCTGGAGCGAGCCGGCCGGAAGAATGCCCGATTCAACCATGGCTTTGACGGCGGCGGCGGCAACATAACCGGTAGGCGTGGCGGGCTTCACGATGGTGGGAACACCGGCGAGGAAGGCCGGAGCAAACTTCTCCAGCATGCCCCAGACCGGGAAGTTGAAGGCGTTGATCTGCACGGCGACGCCGGGAATGCGGGTATAGATGTGCTCGCCCGCGAACGAGCCGTCCTTGGAGAGAACCTCCATGGGACCATCCACCACCACCTGCGAGTTGGGCAGTTCGCGGCGCCCCTTGGAACCGAACGTGAACAGCACGCCGATGCCGCCGTCGATGTCGATCATGTTGTCGATCTTGGTGGCACCGCTCTGCGACGAGGATTCGTAGAGTTCCTCGCGCCGCCCGTTGAGATACTGGGCAAGCTCCTTGAGCTTGAGGGCGCGCTGGTGGAAGGTTAGCTTCCCGAGTTCGGTTTGGCCCGTTGTCCGCCCGTAATTTACGACGGCGGCGAGGTCGAGTCCGTCGGTGCTCACGTTGGCCAGGACTTCACCGGTGCTGGCATCGCGAACGGGCACCTTCCTGGCATCGGGGGCCGGGGTCCACCAGGCATCCTGAACGTAGCTGGGAACGGTTGCAACGGCTGTGGTTTCCGGGGCGACTGCTGTAGTGGTCATCGTCGACGGGTCCTTCCAAGGCACGTGAAAGCGGCACGGTCCCTGCTGACTGGAGCCAACATTACTGACCGGCCGTTCGGTAATATATACAGGGTACATGAATGCCGGGAAGAGTACAGCAGGTAATTCGTGAGGGACCTTAGCCCCGGCCACCCAGCTTCCTGGCCAACAGCATGGGCTTCCTCAGGAGCTCCCCCACGCTCGTCCGGGAGATAACAGTCTGGTTCAATGCGTCCAGCCGCTCCAGCACATGGTCGAGCTTGGCTCCGGTTTCGTCGAGGCGACGCTGCTGGTCGCGGATGAGCTCCTCCTGTTCCGCCAGGACACGGGTCAGGTACAGCATTCCGCCGAGCCCGCCCTGGGAAATGCCGTCGCGGAGGTGCTGATCGCGGACCAAGGCATCGTAACGGGCGTGCTCCGCAGCCTTGGCGAAAATGCTGTTGCCATCATGACCTTGGGATTCCGGGCGCTGGGACCAGAACGCGAGGGGTTCGCCGTCGAGGAATCCCACGCGCGAGTGGCTGAGGACGCGCAAGTGGAACTCCCAGTCGCCCACCACGGGGAGGTCTTCGTTGTAATATCCCACGGCGTCGTGGAGGCTTCGGCGGTAAAGGAAGGAAATGGGAACAGCCCGGTTGATTTTCAACATGTCCGCAAGGGTGATCTGCTGCATGTCGGCCCAGAAGATCTCGCGGCGGATCGGCTCAATGCGATCCCCCTTCAGCTCCTCAATGACGATCTCGGTCCGGACCATCACGCCGCTTTCGCCCCCATGGGCAGGATCGTCCAAGTAGGCCACGGTGTTCTCGAGGAAATTCGGAGCCCAAAAATCGTCGTCGTCGTGGATCACGATGAACTCGCCCGAACCGGCCTTGATTCCCGCATTGGATGCCGCTTCCATGCCCACGGATTCGTTGTGGTGGAGCGTGGTGATCCGCTTCCGCTCGTCTTCCGGCCGCTGGGCGGTGAGGTGATCGACGTCGGCCGGGTTACCGCCGTCGTTCACAATCACCAACTCGAAGTCCTGGAACGACTGCGCAAAGACGTCGTCCAGGGCCCGGGCCAGGAAAAGCGGACGGTTTTTGGTTCGGGTCACGATGGTGACGCGGGCACCAGCATTCATGGCGGGTCCATTCCGTTGGGAAAGTGATCAATGCTGCATGTTAGCAGCGGTAATGGCCCCGGAACCGAGCTTTGACCTCAGCGCGTCCACCTCGTGTTCCGAGACGCCGTTCGCCTTCAGGAACCGGGCCACATCCAGCCCTTCGAGGAACCTAAGCAGGCCCGCCCTCTTCTGCTCCAGGATGGCTTCAAGTTGGTCCTCGGGAAGGTACGGATCATGGGCGTGCGGGGCACCATGTGTTCGATGCCGCTCATTGATTCCCCTGGCCGCGAGCTCGTAGCCACGCACAATGTCTACGTCGCTCATGCCAGCCAGCCTCTGGAGCATCAGCGCGATTACCCCACTGCGATCCCTGCCCGCAGAGCAGTGAACCACCACCTTGCCGGGCGAGGCCGCGATGGCTTTGAAGACCGGGGCAATCCTGTCCGCGAACAGGTCGACGTAATCGCCATACTGCGCCGGGTCCTTCAGATACGGGCCGAACAGCTCGCTGAAGCGGCGATGGTCCGGATCCTCCGTAGGGCAATGTACGACGTCGATACGCGCCTTCACGTCGTCCGGCACCTCGGGGTCGGTGTCGCGCTGGTGACGCTCACGGGAGGCGCGCAGATCGATGACGGTGCGGACGCCGTCGTCGTACATTTGCTGCCAACCGGCCTCGGTGACCCACTCGTGCCGGCCCATCCTGTAGACATCGCCGGCGATCAGCCACGCATTCACGGCACCGTCCCAGTGGACGCTTTGTTGAGCTTCAGGTGTCCCCTCCATAGGAGCCAGCTAAGCACATGGGAGGGCTGGTGCGGGAGCGTTCAGGCCCGCGAGGGGTTAGCTCTCGGCACATGACGCGGCGCGCCGAGAGGTCAGCTCTCGGCACATGACGCCCGCCGAGGGGTTAGCTCTCGGCACATTCGGGCATGCATACTGCCGAGAGCCCGCCCCTCGACGAATGGGTAGACCTACCGCTTGGCGAGTTGGGCGGGTTTGACCGCCGAGACCAAGGCCGCCGCGTAGGCCTGGTGTCCGGCAACGTTCGGATGGAAGTTCGCGTCCGGGAGGGGCAGACGGAAGTCGAGAACGATCCACGGCTCCAGGGAGTTTGCCGCGTGCCCGGCGAACCTCTTGGTCACGTCGACGAACTTTGCGTTGGTCCGGCTCTCAGCAACCGCCTTGGCGATGGTTTGGTTGAGGGCGTCGATGGCCTGGTTGACCTTTGCCTGGTTCTCGACGGGAATGACCGGCACCCCATTGACCGGGTCAAAGAGCCGCGGGTTGCCCATCACAGCAATGGTTGCCTGCGGGGCTGATGCCTGGATGGTCTGGTAGATACCCTCAAGGCCGGCTTCGAGCACCGGGAGGTTGGCGATGATCGCATTAACGGTCCCTGCGCAACCCGCAGTATCCGGCGACGCGCAGGCCTGGAGCGCCAGAAGGCTCCCAGCATCTATGGCCCCGGCAGTGATGCTCACTAGTTCTGCGTTGTGGAGTGCGGCCTGGCCCAGTGCGATCTGCTCCAGAACCGTTGGTGCGCCGTTATAGAAGGGACTCGGAAATTCCGGATCAAAGGTCAACAGTGCCCCGTGGCAGGCGAGGTTGGCCAGTAGATTGACCCGGCCAGTATCAGCAACCACGTCCACATAGCCAGGGTGGCTCTGCCAGCAAGGCGTGTCCCTGTACAGGCCATCAGCTCCCGTGCCTGCAGTGTACGAATCGCCAAGGGCCACATAGTCAACGGATGGCGGCGGAGCCGCGGTGGCCGGACTCCCCACGAACCCCAGCGAAAGTCCCAGGACAGCGAGCCCGCCCGCCAAAGCAGCCAGCCGTCGTCGTGCTTGATGAGTTGCCATGATTTTCCCCTTCATACTGCTCAAATGGGGCTCCGGCACTCCAAAAAAGAGGAGGTCACGGCTCGCCCCACCACTCGGCCGCATACCGGGGCAATGTGTGGCCAGAGTACGCCTGCGGGGCTGCGGCGGAAAGACCCTGGCACTCGCCCAAGGGTGAGATCCCGGCAGTATCACGCGCGCATAAGGCCGAGATCCCGCCCCTCGGCAAACAACTCTCTCCATCTGGCCGGCGAGAGCGTGGCATCATAGTCACTTCGCGCAAGCACTCCCCCACACTCCGCCGAGGGGTTAGCTCTCGGGACATTGGGCGCCTGGATACAGTCGAGAGCTCACCCCTCGCGTTGCAAAAGGGCCGAGAGCTCACCCCTCGCAGCACGTAAAAGGGCCGAGAGCTCACCCCTCGCGGCTCACTTCGTCTATGCGCCGTACTTTGCCAACCGGAACTCCAACCCGTTCCGCACGGCCGGCCATTCGTGCTCGAGGATGGAGAACACCACGGTGTCGCGGAGGGCGCCGTCCTTGCTGCGGGAGTGGCTTCGGAGCACGCCGTCCTGCTTGGCGCCGAGCCGGGCAATGGCTTCGCGGGACTGCTGGTTCATCCAATGCGTGCAGAATTCAACAGCTGCACAACCCAGCGTTTCGAAGGCATGCCGCAGGAGCAGCAGCTTGGAATCCGGGTTGGTCCCTGTGCCGTGCGCCGACGCGGCGTTCCACGTGGATCCGATTTCCAGGCGCGGGGTGGCAGCGTCGATATTCATGTAGGTGGTCATGCCGATCAGCTTGCCCGTGGCGTTGGAGCGCGTGGCAAACGGCAGCATGGACCCTTTTGCCTGCAAGTCCAGGCGGCGATCGATTTCAGCTGCCATGCCTTCCGGCGTCGGTACGGAGGTGTACCAAAGCTTCCAAAGATCGCCATCGCGGGCCGCATCCACCAGCCCGTCATGGTGTTCCTGGCTCAACGGTTCCAGCGTCACGAATTTTCCGGTCAGGGTGATGGGCTCAATTGAAGTCACCCGGTTAGCCTAACCGCCTGCGCAGGTCAGTCGTTCCAGTCGAAGAACCCCTTGCCCGTCTTTCGCCCGAGTTCACCGCGAGCCACTTTGTCCCGCAGGATTTGCGGCGGCGCGAAACGGTCACCAAGAGTCGAGTGCAGGTATTCGGCAATACCCAGCCGGACGTCCAAGCCCACAATGTCGGTTGTTTTCAGAGGGCCCGTGGGGTGCTTGTAGCCAAGAACCATGGCAGCGTCGATGTCCTCGGCCGACGCCACTCCCTCTTCCACCATCCGCATCGCTTCAAGGGCTATCGCGACGCCGAGCCTTGAGGAGGCAAAGCCGGGAGCGTCATTGACGACGACGGCGGTCTTGCCGAGTGCCTCAGTCCAGTTTTTGGCCGCAACAGCGAGTTCGGGAGACGTCTCCTTGGCCAGCACCACCTCGATGAGGGTGGACGCGGGCACCGGGTTGAAGAAGTGCAGCCCCACGAAGTTGGCCGGCCGGCGTAGTTCATTGGCCAATCCTGTGACGGACAGGGAGGAGGTGTTTGAGGCCAGGAAAGCGTCTGCGGACAAGTGCTCCTCCACGGCCTTCAGGGCTGTGACCTTGAGGTCGTAATCCTCCGGCACCGCTTCCACCACGAGGCCGCAATGGATGAAGGATTCGTAGTCCGTGGAGGTGCTGAAGCGGGACATCGCTTCCTGGGGGGTTTCGTTCAGGGTTCCGCGGGCGGCGGACTTGGCCACGGCGTCAGCTACGCGGCCCTGGGCTCCGGCTGCTGCCTCGTGATCGCGTTCCACCACGATCACAGTGGCACCCTTGGTCAGGAATGCATGAGCGATTCCGGCACCCATCCGACCACCGCCCAGGACTCCTACGACGTGGGGGATGGCGGGTACAGCGGTCATTTCTGGGTCCTGTCGTGAGTCGGGTCGGCATGTTCGGGCGCGGCAGGGTCCTGGGCAGCTTTGGCTGACTTCTTGTCGAGGAACGCCTGCATGCGGTCAAACTTGGCCTGGGACTCAAAGAGAATTCCCTGGGCAAGAGTGTCAATGAGCGGGTGCGCCTCGGCGGGGGCATGGAAGACGGATTTGGTGATACGGACCGCCAACGGGTCCTGGCGTCCAATCCTGTCAGCCAACTTGTGGGCCGCATCCATCAGCTCAGGCGCTTCGTGGATCTCCGTGATCAGGCTGATCCGCAGGGCTTCTTCCGCGCGGATCACTGCACCTGCCAGGAGGATCTCCTTGGCCTTCGGCTCGCCCACAAGTTCCTTGAGCCGCCAACTGGCACCGGCTGCGGCGAGGATCCCCAGGCCGGTTTCCGGGTTTCCAATCCGGACACTCGGAGTGCCGATGCGGAAGTCCGCTGCATAGGCCAGCTCGGCGCCGCCACCCAGGCAATATCCGTCCAGGGCCGCGATGACAGGCATGGGCAACTTGGCGATCCGGACAAAGATCGTGGAGTTGATCCCCTGCAAGGCGTCGTCGCGGCGCCGTTCGCGCAACTGGCCGATGTCCGCACCGGAGGCGAATACGCCCTCGGTCCCGGCGATAATCAGAACTTTGGGGTTCCGCTCCAGCTCAGCACACACTTGGTGAAGCTCATCCACCATGGTCTGATCGATCGCGTTGCGGACCTCGGGGCGGTTCAGTAGAACGGTGAGGCGGTCCTCGCGTTCCTCAAGGAGGAGGGTGGTGAAGTCTTCCGGGTTCAGTGGCATTTACACGCCTTCCAGCAGCATTGCGGTGCCCTGTCCGACGCCGATGCACATCGTCGCCAGTCCAAGCTTCGGTCCCGTGGCGGACGCGAGTTCACGCTCCATCCGGCCCAGCAGCGTGATGGCAATCCGTGAGCCGCTGGAACCGAGCGGATGCCCCAGACTGATGGCACCGCCGTCGTTGTTCACAATCTCCGGGTTCAAGCCGAGGCGGCGCATGCTCGCCAAGGACTGGGTAGCGAAAGCTTCGTTGAGTTCCACGGCCCCCAATTTGTCCACGCTGAGGCCGGCGCGGGCCAGCACCTTCTGTGTGGCAGCAACAGGACCAATGCCCATAATCTCGGGCTCACACCCGGCTGAGGCTCCGTCGATGATCCGTGCGCGCGGCGTCAGTCCGAACTTCTTGATGGCAGCTTCCGAGGCAACGATGATGGCAGAGGCGCCGTCGTTGAGCGAGGATGAGTTGCCGGCCGTCACCACGGATCCTCCGGGGACCACGGGACGCAACCCTGCCAGGACATCCATGGTGGTGCCTTCGCGGGGGCCTTCATCGGTATCCACCACGGTCTCGGACTTCCGGGTCTTCACGGTGACCGGAACAATCTCATCCTTGAAGCGCCCACCGGCTATGGCTGCCAGGGCGAGCTCATGGGAGCGGACAGCAAAGGCGTCAGCGTCTTCGCGGGAGATGTTGTCCACACGGCCTACTTCCTCAGCCGTTTCCGGCATGGAGTAGGTCATCTTGCCGTCCCGGGAGAGCTCACCCTTGCTGAAGAGCGGATTGGCAAAGCGCCAGCCGATGGAGGTGTCGAAGATCTGGCCGGGCTTGGCGAATGCGGTGGTCGGCTTCTCCTGCACCCAGGGCGCCCGGCTCATGGACTCAACGCCACCGGCCACCACGATGTCCGCAGCTCCGGACTTGATCATGTGGCTTGCCATAATGATCGCGCTGAGGCCCGAGGCACACAGGCGGTTGACCGTGATACCCGGGATGTGAAGGGGAAGACCGGCGAGGAGGGTGGCCATGCGGGCCACGTTCCGGTTTTCCTCGCCCGCGCCGTTGGCGTTGCCGAGGATCACCTCATCAATGGAGTCAGGATCGACGCCGGCACGCGCCACTGCTTCCCGGACCACCAGTGCTGCGAGATCGTCGGGGCGAACTGAGGACAGAGCCCCACCGTAGCGACCTACAGGCGTTCGTGCGCCGCCAACAAGAAAAGCCTCGACCATGAGAACATCCTTCGCGAAGTGAAAGGGACCGGCACGGAATAATATACCGACCGTTCGTTCTATAAAGATTACACGGCCCGGCGGACCGGTCAACAGCTGAAACCACCTGCGGACCGGTC
>NZ_JABMCX010000076.1 GCF_013179505.1 Paenarthrobacter sp. CM16
GCATTCTTCGATCAGGTCAAGGCCGACGGCGATGAACTGGCCAAGTACGTCCGCAGCACCACGCATGGCCTTGAGGTTCCGGACATCCGGCAGGCCTTTGCCAGCGTTTACGCCGAACAACACCCGCTGATTGCGGAGGAACTGGCCTGGTTCGAGGAATACTCGGCCGGCTTCGAAAGTGACGAGGAGACAGCTCACTGATGGCAACAATGACCATTGCGAAGGCCATCAACGAGGGTCTCCGCGCATCTCTGACGAACAATCCCAAGTCACTGCTCATGGGTGAGGACATCGGACACCTTGGCGGTGTCTACCGCGTTACCGATGGCCTGATCAAGGAGTTCGGTGATGATCGCGTCCTGGACACGCCGTTGGCGGAATCGGGCATCGTGGGTACGGCCATTGGGTTGGCGTTGCGTGGGTACTCACCCGTGTGCGAGATCCAGTTCGACGGCTTTGTCTACCCCGCTTTCAACCAGATCACCACCCAGCTGGCCAAGATCCATGCCCGCAGCCTTGGCAAACTCACCGTTCCGGTGGTCATCCGCATTCCCTACGGTGGCGGTATCGGCTCGATCGAACACCACTCCGAGTCGCCGGAAGCACTGTTCGCCCACACCGCGGGATTGCGCATCATTTCCCCGTCCAATGCCCACGATGCCTACTGGATGATCCAGAAAGCCATTGAGTGCCAGGACCCTGTCATCTTCTTCGAGCCCAAGCGCCGCTACTGGCTCAAGGGTGAAGTGGATGTCCAGAATGCCGGTCTTTCAGAAGATCCCTTCAAGGCGCACGTTGTCCGCGAGGGCACCGATGCCACCATCGTGGCTTACGGACCGCTGGTTCCCGTGGCCCTGGCGGCAGCCAATGCCGCCACCGAAGACGGACGGAGCATCGAGGTTATTGACCTCCGCTCCATCTCGCCTCTGGATTTTGACACCGTGGAAGCCTCGGTGAAGAAAACGGGCCGTTTGATCGTCGCCCACGAGGCCCCCACTTTCGGCGGCATCGGAGGCGAAATCGCAGCACGCATCAGCGAACGGGCGTTCCTCCACTTGGAAGCTCCCGTGATCCGCGTGGGCGGATTCCACATGCCGTATCCCGTCGCCAAGGTGGAAGAGGACTACTTGCCGGACATCGACAAGATCCTCGAAGCACTCGACCGTTCGCTGTCCTACTAAGCGCCCGCCTGGCCTACTCAACCGCCCTGATCCTGCCCGGCTTCGCTGCCTGGTAACCGGAAATCGAGGACCACTGTGACTGTAAAGAAATTCAACCTGCCGGACGTCGGCGAAGGACTGACCGAGGCCGAGGTAGTGGCTTGGAAGGTCAAGCCCGGCGACATCGTGGCAATCAACGATGTCCTGTGTGAGATCGAAACGGCCAAATCCCTCGTTGAACTGCCATCTCCCTTCGCCGGAACGGTGACGGAGTTGCTGGTGGAAGAGGGAATCACGGTGGAGGTCGGCACGGCGATCATCGCTGTATCCGAAGGCGCAGACGACGCAGCAGGTACCGGCGGCACCGCAGACGCCGGGGACGCAACAGGTACCACGGGCGAGGCAGCGCCGGAAGCCCCCGCCGTCGAGATGCCGATGTACGGCAAGCTGTCCGTTGATGACGACCAAGACGACAACCGTCCCGCCGGTGGCCCGTTGGTGGGCTCCGGACCAAAGGCCGATGCCGTCAAGCGCCGTGCGCGGAAGCGTCCGGCCGGTGCCGTTGAAGCAGCCACGATCGCCGAAAACGCCGAAGGTACAGTCCAGGACCACCAGGCAGTCGTTGAAGCAAAGGCGGCCGAAGTGCCGGTTTCGCACCGCACGACGCCGGCACGCACCGCCGTCGGGTCCGTCACCGCCTCGCCGGTCACCGCCTCGCCGGTCACCCAGCAACCGGCTACCCAAACACCGGCCGTGCAGCCAAGCCAAGGAGCGGGAACCCCGGTAGCGGTATCCCGCGGTGCTGCCCTCAGCGGTACCATCAGCGGCCTGGTCAACAGGGTCCTGGCTAAGCCGCCGGTCCGCAAGTTTGCCCGTGACCTGGGCATTGACCTCGCGGATGTCGTGGCCACAGGCCATCGCGGCGAGGTGACCCGTGAGGATCTGGTGAGCTACCAAGCGCAGCGCGATGCCGAGCACGATCAGGCTGACTCGTTCTGGGGTGCGTCCAAGAAGCCGCAGGATCAGCGCATTGAACGCCTGCCCGTCAAGGGTGTGCGGAAGGCGACCGCCAAGGCCATGGTGGAGTCGGCGTTCTCGGCCCCGCACGTCAGCATCTTTGTGGACGTCGATGCCAGCCGGACCATGGAGTTCGTCAAACGACTCAAAGTATCCCGGGACTTCGAAGGCATCAAGGTTTCACCCTTGCTGATCCTCGCCAAGGCCGTGATCTGGGCCGCGGCACGCAACCCCAGCGTCAACGCCACGTGGGTGGACAATGTGGACGGAAACGGAAACGCCGAGATCCAGGTCAAGCACTACATGAACCTGGGCATCGCGGCCGCAACCCCGCGTGGCCTCATGGTCCCGAACATCAAGGACGCCCAGGACCTTTCCCTCAAGGAATTGGCTTTGGCCCTCAACGATCTGGCCACCAAGGCGCGCGCGGGCAAGACCCAACCGGCGGAGATGCAGGGCGGAAGCCTGACCATCACCAATATCGGCGCCTTGGGCATCGATACCGGAACGCCCATCATCAATCCGGGCGAGGTGGCCATCATTGCCTTCGGAACGATTAAGCAGAAACCGTGGGTCTTGGACGGGGAAGTCATTCCGCGCTGGATCACCACGCTGGGCGGTTCGTTCGATCACCGGGTGGTGGATGGCGACTTGTCGGCACGCTTCATGGCCGATGTCGCTGCCATTCTTGAAGAACCGGCGCTGTTGCTTGACTGACGGGTCAGCATCTCGGGGTCCGGGGACGGCTTCCTACCCCGAAGCTGGGGCCACGGATTCCGGGCATGTACCCCCTCAGCTGGTCACGGGGGCATGGCGCACCGTTGCCAGGGTACTGACGGAAGTGTTCCAACCGCCGGTTGTGGTGATGGTCCTGCTGTTGATCAGCCCGGCAATCGAACCAGGGTTTCCGGGGACCATGTGGTTCGGTCTCCTGGCCGCAGTGTTCGTCTGTGTTCTGCCACTGGCGTACGTGCTGGTCATGGTCAGGCTGGGCAGGATCACGGACCACCATGTCAGCGACCGTCGCCAACGGCCGGCGTTGTTGCTGATGGCGTTGGTCTCGGTGGTGGTCGGGCTGGGAGTGTTGCAGCTGCTGAACGGCCCCGCCAGCGTATCGGTAATGATCATCGCGCTTATTGGCGGGATCGCCATACTGGCAGTGGTGAGCGCCTTCTGGAAGATGAGCGGGCATGCCTCTGCCCTGGCTGCGGCGGCGGTCATTGTGGTCGCGATGTTTGGACCTGCTTGGTTGCCTGTGCTGCTTTTGGTACCGGCGGTGGGCTGGTCGCGGCTGGTCCTGCGCGCCCACACCTTGGGCCAGGTGATTGTTGGCTCACTGTTTGGCGGAGTGGTGATTGCCGGGCTGTGGTGGCTGCTGCGGGAATGGATGCTCTAGGCTTTCGAAACCACGGGCACAATTCGCTGCGTTGGCCCAGCGTTCCGGCCTAGAACGCGGGGTAGCTGACCAGGAGTGCTTGGAGTTCGGTGGTGGACATGTTGTTGGCCATTTCCACGCTGATGCCCATGGCAACAGCTGCGATGGTAACCATCGCCACGCATGCCAGGGACAGGAAGCGCCAGTCCTTGCGGAACACGCTGCCAAAGGTCTCCGGCATGTCCAGGCCGGGGCTGATGACGTTGGGGGCGCTGTCCCAAGAGCCGTCGTCGAGCATTGCGATGATGCGGTCGTTGCTGCGGTCATAGCGCATGGTGCTGATGCTGTTGCCATGGCGGGCAAGAAGGATGTCGTGTCCCACGCGCTGGCGCGGCTGCAAAGTAAGCAAGAAAATGATCCCTTGAAGTCAGTAAGTGGAGGTAGCACGCGCCATTGGGGCATCTCGATTTTATAACGATGACTTCAGGGGCAAGGCCCAAAAAACGCCAAATGCCGGGTGAGGCTCCCCACCCGGCGGCGTGATGCGGCTCGCTTTACGGCTGGTCGGTCTTGGCGATGTAGACATCGCACGGGGCAGTGTGCGCCACGGTGTTGGCCACGCTGCCGAGTACCCGGCCCAGTCCCTGCATGCGGCGGTTCCCTACCACGATCAGGCTGGCATCCTGCATTTCGGCTTCCTTCACCAAGGCTTCGCCGGGCTTCCCGCGGGCTGCGGAGTAGGTGATGGTGAGGCCCTCATGCGCCAGGCGTTCGGCAACGGTTCGGGCTACGGTTTCTGCTTCGGCGGCGTCGGACACGATCCATTTGTCGGTGCCAATCTCAACCACCTCTGTGCGGTTGCTGTCGAACGCGCTGACAACGCGCAGGCTGGCCCCGAGGCCGATCGCCAGTTGCCGGGCGGCCTCGGCTGCCCTCATTGCCGTCTCGCTGCCGTCTACTCCGACAATCACAACTCCGGTCATTGTGCTGCTCCTTCATTGATGGCTGTGATGGCTGCTGCCAAAACTGGTGCCAAGCGGCGGACGCCTTCGGCAATCGTATCCGGCGGCACCGCACTGAAAGCCAACCGGAGCTTGTTGGAAGGGCCCTCGGCTGGGGAGAAAGCTGCGCCGGGGATGAAGACGACGCCGGCGTCAATCGCTTTTCCGAGCAGCGGATAGGTATCCACGCCTTCGGGCAACGTCACCCATACAAAGAAGCCGCCGTCCGGCCGCGTCCATGTCAGGCCTGAGGGCATGTACTCATCGAGCGCGGACAGAAGCGCCTGGCAGCGTTCGGCATAGAGCGTCCGGTACGTGTCAATTTGGCCTTCCCAGTCGTATTCCCGCAGATATGCCGAGACCAGCATTTGGTTCAGCGGGGGAGGGCAGAGGGTTACTGCCTCTGACGCGAGGTAGAAACGTCGCTGCAGGTGGGCGGGGACCAGTGCCCAGCCAATGCGCAGCCCGGGAGCGAAGATCTTGGAGAAGGAGCCGAAGTAGATGACATCATCCGGGTTGGCGGCGCGCATGGGTGCGATCGGGTGCCCGTCGAAGCGCAGGAGTCCGTAGGGGTTGTCTTCAAGCACGATAATATTCGCGTTGCGGCATATATCGACGATCCGCTGCCTGCGCTCTTCCGCCAGCGTGATCCCGGAGGGGTTATTGAAGTTGGGAATGGTGTACAGGAACTTGATGTTCTTGCCCTCGGACTGGAGCGCAGCGATCCTGGCCTCGAGAAGCTCGGGTACCAGGCCGTCGTCGTCCATGTCGATCGGCTGCACCTCAACCTGGTACGCCTCGAAAGTATTCAGCGCGCCCACGTACGTGGGGTTTTCCACGAGGACAACATCGCCCGGGTTGCAGAAGACCTTGGTGGCAACGTCCTGCGCCGACTGTGAGCCCGCGGTGATCACCACGTTTTCCGGCAGGGCATCGGTAATGCCCTCGGCTGCCATGACATCGCAGATCTGCCGGCGGAGTTCCTCGGTACCTTGGCCGCCGCCGTACTGCAGTGCGGTCATTCCTTCTTCGGCAATGATGCGGGCGGCGGTTTGTCCCAGCTTTTCCAGCGGCAGGGATTGCAGATAGGGGTTGCCTCCGGCGAGGGAGACAAGTCCTGGCTGCATCGAGATATCGAAGACATCCCGAACTGCGGACTGCTTGATGTTGGCGGCCCGCGCCGAGAACAGTTCCTCGTGCGGGTGGGCGGCCGTGGCGGCACGCTCAATGGCGTCGATGGCTTCAGCGGGCAACGTTGCGCCGGCATCCAATGTTTCGTGGGTCACAGTGACAGGATACTCCTCGATGTTGCTAATGAGGCAACAGTTGTTTTCAAACATCTCCTAGTCTGGCATTCGGCGCTTTACCTTGCGATGCGGAAGGGCTGGAATGTAGCTATGACAGCGCACCGCGGATCCGTGACCAAGGCCGAGCAATTCCACAAACTCCATGACGCCGGGCCCGCGCCGCTGGTGCTGGTCAACGTGTGGGACGCTGCATCGGCCCGGGTGGTCCAGGAAGCAGGGGCGACGGCGATCGCTACGTCAAGCTCCGCCGTCTCTTGGAGCCTGGGATTCCGGGACGGGGACCATGTGCCGTGGGGCTTGGCCATGGCAGCCCTGGGCCGCATAGTCGGCGCCACCACGTTGCCGGTCACCGCCGACATCGAAACCGGATACGGGCGCACCGACGATGAACTGAGGGCTACCGTCCACGCCGTCCTGGACGAAGGGGCCGTAGGCATCAACATCGAGGACTCAGCCATGGAACCGCTCACCGATATCGCCGAACAATCGCGCAGGATCGTCCTCATCCGTGCGGCCGCAGACGACCGCGGGATCCCGTTGTTCATCAATGCCCGCACGGATACCTATCTGTCCGGTGGCTTCGAGGACACAGCCTTCGACGAGACGTTGCGGCGTGCCGAGTCCTATCTCACTGCCGGCGCGGACGGCGTCTTCGTGCCCGGTGTCGTCGATCTTCATGTTCTCCACGAACTGTCCAGCCGGATACCGGCGCCGTTGAACGCCCTGGCGGGAGTAGGTGCGCCATCCCCGCTGGAACTGCACGACGCCGGCGTGCGCCGCGTCAGCATCGGCGGCAACACTGCCAAAGCGGCCTACGCCAAAGTTGCGCGGGTGGCTAAAGAGATCCTGGGTGACGGCAACTGGGCCGGGCTCGCTGGTACGCGTAGCCACGACGAGATGGACGCACTGTTTGTGGAGGGACCCAAGTACAGCTTGTGAACTGATGCAACGCACGACGGCGGCGCCCGCCTTTAATGTCGGACCCCGCCGATACCTTGGGATCAGAAGGAAAAGCCACCACGGCAGGGGAGTATGGATGGCACGGCGCAGTGTGCAGTTCTGGCGCATCGAACAGTTGAACGGTGATGAGCTCAACCGTCCCTTTCCTGCGCGCCGGGTGGCGGAGGTCCTGAAGAACGCCCAGGATGCCGCGACGGATCGGCATTTCACCAGTGCGGACGGAACGATACTGCTCGCCCAGGCGGTGACATCCTCGCCGCATCCGGTGCTACTGCTCGACCGGGTACGGGAGACCAATCTGCCGAGCGTTGGTGATGCCCTGGGCCGGCGTAAACCGCTCCCGCTGGCTCCGGGCGATCACCTTCTTGAAACCACGTACTTCGCATTCCTGAAGAGGAACGTGATTGCCGTGCTCACCAGCGGCAACGGCCCCCGGGCATCCCGAATGGGTGAGTATCTTGGGGGAATGCTGGGGCTGGAGCTCACCTTGGTCCCCGTTGTGAGGGAGGACGTTGAGGAGATCCTCACCCGGCTTGAAGTCAGCCGTTTCGAGTTCGCACTCCCCGCCGAGCGCCTCTCGGGGAAACTGATGGAAGGCGAATGGGCAGACGTCCTGGACAGTGCCTCGCGCCTCATGAACGAAGGGACATTCCGGATTTCCCTGAGTGTTGGGCGGGCCGGGAAAGCGGAGGACAAACAGCGGATCAGGGAACGCATCCAACAACTCATCGATCTCTTCCGCCGCGCCGGTTCCGTGGAGCACTTTGACTACGTGGTGGCCGAGGGCAAGGATTCCCTGACCGGTGACCGCGAGGTGGTGGATTTGTTGAAGGAGCGGTTCATTTCGCACATTGACGTTGATCCGGATGTATTCAATGATCCGCAGAAATCCGTAGCCGAGGCCGTCACCATCCTCAACAAGCAAGCCAGGGATAACGAGGCATTCTTTGCAAGGACCCTGCCGGACGTCAAGGGCACCGCTGACCCAGGCCTCGTGCCGGACCTTGTTGCCGGCGGAATGGCTGCAGCGCGGGAGGCCCTCGCCGCGGCGACACTCCCTGACAAAGCTGGGACGCTGCCCAATAAAGCCGCTGCGCTCCCTGACAAAACCGCGACGGGCGGTGCGGGCCATGAGCTTGTACGAGGTTGATATCCAACGCAACGGGCGGCGACGCACACGGTGGCGGTGGTTCCTGCTGCACCCCACTGCCGACTACCTGTGGGCGGTGTTTGCGGTCCTGATCTGGCTTGGCATCGCGCTGCTGGCCCGGCAGCCGCTGTTACTTGAAGGGGCCGACGCCGGAACCCGCCGGACCCTCTTCCAGACGCTCGCCACCTTGGCGGGGGCCACTGCCGGGCTGACTCTCACCAGCGTCTCCATGCTCATCAACGTGCTGGGCAAGAAGGCCCCGCCAGGCCAACGGGAGCTCCCTTTGGAGAAACTCTCGGCAACCCATCGGCGGCAGATCGGGGAAGTGTTCCTGTTCGCCATCCCGGGGCTTGGGCTGCTGTTGGTTGCTGCCTTGGTCACCATGGTGCTTGAAGGAGGCGCATCCACCGGGCTGTGGATTCCCGAAGCCCTCGTGTTTGTGCTGGCGTTCGCCTCGGTCCTGGCGTTATTGCGGGTGGCATGGGCGTTGCGCCGGGTGCTGGCCATCGCGACGGCGTGATGCGTCAGCCCAGCGCTCGAAGATACCGTCGCCGGACCCTCGCCAGTGGCCAAAGCTATGCTCAGCGTACGCTCAGGGCCTCCGTCAAGGTCCTGCCGTTGACGTAGATCTCGGCCCGCGAGGCACCACTGGCTGCCACGATTGTCTGCGTCAGCTGAGCCTGGATGCGCGGAATGTCGCACACGCCACCGGGCCGCAGTGTTCCGCTGAGGTTCACCACCACCGTAGCCCCGCTCATGTAGCCGGAAAGGTAGCGCAGGGAGGAACCGGCCAGGGCGTCGTAAAGGGCGGCATCGCCGTCCACGGGCATCCCCGCCTCCAGCAACCGGGCGAGCGCCACGGACAACGGGTCGCCGGGCACGGCCACGCCCCTGACGGGCACCAGGCTGTCGTTGCAGCCGAACCGCACGCCGCGGGAGCCGCCGTCGTCAATTGCCACGTAGTAGACCGCGGGACCGGAAGCATCCACGGTCATGACCGTCCCGGTTTCTGAGGGCTCCGGAGCGCTGGTTCCCGGTTCGGGGGAAGGCTCGACGACGGCACGTGGCTGGGTGGGGGCGGCCGCGGAAGCGTCCGGGGTGCCTGGGGGAGTGGATGAAGGTGCCGGCGGTGTTGGTGTTGCCGGCGCAGGCGGCCCGGCGGACACGGAAACGGAAGGCTTGCCAGCGATTGTGGGGGCAGAAGTCGAGGCAACAGGGCCGGACGCAGAAGGCGTAGCGCTCTGTGTGGGTGCCGGCGGCGTCACGGAGACGGTCGGCAGAGGGGCTGCACCTTCGGGAACAGCAGGATCTGCGGGGACAGCAGTGCAGCCAACCACCCACAGGCCGAAGACGAGGCAGGCAGCCGCGATCGCCGTCGTACTTTTTGGTCCCCGTCCGGCATGCATGACAGCTCCGCGCTCCTGTCCGTCCACCTGTACCTCCAACGTTAGGACGGGTGGGCGGAACACAACATCCCGCTACGGTGACGGTTCGGACAAGAGTTGATCACGCTGAAGCAGCCAGCAGTCCGGGAAGGCGTCGGGAACGTCAATGCCCCCGCCCCGCGGAAAGCGGAACGGGGGCATTGAAGGCGAAAGACTAGGCTGCTGCTTCTTCGTCCTGAGCGGCGGTCAGCGGCTCGAAGATGCCCTTGATCTGCTCTACTACCTCGGCGTCGTCCTTCGGGTGCAGTTCAGCGAAGCGGATCATGGAGCCCGGAACGGCCAGCTTGACGTCTTCGAGGACCTTGGCGCCGGCGATGCCCGCGGCCTTGCGGGCTTCGTCCTGGGCCCACACGCCACCGAACTGGCCAAAGGCGGTTCCGACGACGGCGGTCGGCTTACCGGACAGGGCGCCGGCGCCGAACGGGCGGGACAGCCAGTCGATGGCGTTCTTCAGCGATGCGGGCATGGTGCCGTTGTGCTCCGGGGTGACCAGCAGGATGGTGTCGGCCTCGGCTGCTGCGGCACGGAGTGCTGCGGCTTCGGCGGGGACCTGACCTTCGACGTCGATGTCCTCGTTGTAGAACGGGATGGTGCCCAGGGAGCCATGGATCTGCACGTCAACGTTCTCCGGAGCGTTCAGCTGGATGGCCTCGGCGAGCTTCTTGTTGTGGGAGTCGGCGCGCAGGCTGCCGACGAGGGTAAGAACGGTGCTCTTGGACATGGTGTCTCCTTGTGTCTGGCCGATTGGGGTGCCGGCCGTTCGATGTCTTGGCTTTGGGGCCTTCATCGATACTAAACGGACTGCGGTCCGGTTTCTATTCCCGGGTCTAGAATATTTCTGTGAGCTCGATCCCCATGAGGCCGGACGTGCCCTTAGGTGCGCCCCATGAGCGCAGCGACGCAGCGAGGAATCGCGAGCGTCTGCTCAATGCTGCCCGGGACCTCGTGGCTGAGTTCGGGGCTGAAGCCCTGACCATGGATGCGCTCGCCTGTAAAGCGCACGTGGGCAAGGGGACTGTCTTCCGCCGGTTCGGGAGCAGGGCGGGGCTCATGATGACCCTGCTGAGTGACTCGGAGTCCGAATTCCAGCGGGGATTCATGTTCGGACCGCCTCCGTTGGGACCCGGCGCCGCACCAAAAGAACGCCTCATTGCCTTTGGCGAAGGGCGGATCTACTTCGTCCTGGAAAACGGCGAACTCCTCAAAGCCGCGGGAGCTGCCACCCGCAACAGGTTCGATGTCCCGGCCACCAAGCTCTCGCACCGTCATATGGAAGTCCTGCTGCGGGAGGCCGGGATCGCCGATCCATGGGTCATGGCCATGTCCCTGACGTACGCACTGGACCCCGAGCGCATTGTGGACGACGTCCGCGTCCGCGGGATATCGCCCACGCGCCTCACGGATTCCTGGCGCGAGCTGGTCACCCGCCTGCTGCGCACCACCTGACCCCCCTGGATGAGCGGGGTGTCGGCCAGCCTCCCGCGGCCCTGTTAGCGCACCCATTCCCCCAGCCGCGAGCAGGCAATCCCCAGGGCCCCGAGGCCCCAAGTCCCAAGGGTGTGCGCTCAAGTCCCCGGCGCATCAATATCGTGACGCAGTCTGCACATAACAATCTGGCTGCAAGGCGCCAATCTGGAGGCGCGCTGGCAAAACGTGAAGCAGTTATTGTGGTAGTTTCCTCTTGAATGTGACGCATGCCATACACGGCTGGTGATCACTGAAGGGGTGCGGGGGACCCAACAACCCGCTGCGCCAATTCGTAGCTGACGCCGGCCACAGCCGGGAACCGCGGAAGGACGAGCTTTGAGTTTTGCCACGATTCGGGGCAGCCACCCGACATGCTGAAATATCTGATGAAGCGGTCGGGCATTTACCTGATCATGATCTTCCTGACCACAAGCGCCGGGTACTTCCTGGCGGTCTCATCGCTCAAGCCCGCAGTTTTGGAGCAAGAGAAAATCCCGCGGCCAACTCCCGAGCAGGTCAATGCCTCCTTCCGGGGGCTGGGCCTGGACCCGGAGAAGAACGCCTGGGAACGCTACATCGAATGGCTCGGTGGCATTCTCACCCGCTGGGACTGGGGCCGCAGCCCGAACGGGGCCTTTGTCAACGCCGAGTTCGCCGATCGCGTGATGGTTTCCACCCGGCTGTTCATCGCCTCGATCATCCTGACCCTGGTCATCGGCGTCGCCCTCGGCGTCTACTCAGCAGCGCGCCAGTACAAGTTCCAGGACCGCGTCATCACGTCCTACAGCTACCTGGTCCACATCCTCCCCGCACCCATCGCATACTTCCTGGTGCAACTCGGTGCCATCAGCATCAACGAGGCCGTGGGCGAGCGCATCTTCTTCGTCACGGGAATTTCGACGCCGGGAATCGAGCCAGGCTGGCCGGCTTTCGTTGACCTTGTGGCCCATTACGCCGTGCCCACCTTCGCGATGACCATCTTCGGTTGGGCCGGTTACCAGATCGCCCAGAGGCAGTACCTCCTGGACAACGTCAATGCCGACTTCGTCCGCACCGCACGGGCCAAGGGGCTCACCCGGAACCAAGCCATCAGGAAGCACGCACTGCGCGTCTCCTTCATCCCGGTGGCCCAGAGCATTGCGTTCACTATCCCCGCAATCTTTACCGGCGGCTTCTTCGCCGAAGCCATCTTCGCCTGGCCCGGCATCGGACTCTGGAGCATCCAGGCCATCAGCCTTCAGGACGTCAACGTTGCCACTGCCACGCTTGCGTACGGTTCGGTGATCTTCGCGATCGGCGCCATCCTTGCCGACTTCGCCACCACGCTGGTCGATCCACGAGTGAGGGTCCAGTAATGACCAACATCATTGACCCCATTGCGGAAATCGACGAGTCCCGGGTGGGCGACCAAGACGTCGTCATCGGGAAGTCCCGCATCATCTTCCGCCGCTTCATGCGCAACCGGACCGCCGTCGCGGGTTTATTCATCTTCGTTGCCTTGTTCCTCTTCTCTATTTTCGGTGGGTTCCTGACCCAATGGGACAAGGACACCCTTGATCCTTTGAACATTGGTATGCCGCCCTCCCCGGACCACCTGCTGGGCACCACGCAAGCCGGCATCGACCTCATGGCGCTCATTGTGGACGGCACCCGGACATCGATCCTGATCGGCTTGATAGTGGGCGGGGTGTCCGTGCTGATCTCCGCTGTGTACGGCTGCACCATGGCGTTCTTCGGGGGCAAGGTGGACGCCACCATGCTCTTCATCCTCGAAGCCCTCATCATGATGCCCGCCATCCTGGTAGTTGCCGTGGCAACCAGCGGCAGCGGGGGCCTGAAGGACCTTCCCAGCTGGCTCCTGCTGGTGGTGGTGCTGCTGTTCTTCAGCTGGATGGGAACCGCCCGCCTGGTGCGGTCGCTGTCCATGTCCCTCATGCAGCGCGACTACGTCAAAGCCGCCAAGTACATGGGTGTCCCGTCCCGCCGCATCGTGTGGCGCCACCTGGTTCCCAACATCGGCTCCTTGCTGGTGCTGGACTTCACCCGCGGCATCACCGGCGCGATCCTTGCCGAGGTGGCCTTCTCCTTCATCGGCATCGGTATCAAGCTTCCCGACGTCAGCCTCGGTGTCCTCATCGGTCAGGCCACGGGCCAAGTGTCCTCCTTCCCCTGGATGTTCTGGGTCCCGCTGACCGTCATGTTCCTGCTGACCGGTTCGCTGGCCATGATGAACGACGGCCTCCGTGACGCGTTCGATCCCAGCTCCAGCTCCATCGGCCGGGCGAAGACCAAGACCGCAAAGAAGGTCACCAAATGAGCACCAACACCACACCCGTCGAGCGCCTCCGCGACGCCGGACTCTACTCACCCGGGGACGCCGTCCTGAGCGTCCGGGACCTCAACGTCCGCTTCAACTCCGAGAATGGCGTGGTCCACGCCGTCCGCGGAGTGGACTTCGACCTCATGCCGGGCAAAACCTTGGGCATTGTGGGCGAATCCGGCTCGGGCAAGTCCGTCACCTCCATGGCCGTCATGGGACTCCTCCCCGAAACCGCCGACATCACCGGTTCCGTCCGTTTCAAGGGCAAGGAACTGCTGGGGCTTAGCGACAAAGCCATGTGCAAGCACCGCGGCAGCGACATCGCCATGGTCTTCCAGGACCCGCTGTCGTCCCTCACACCCGTCTATACGGTGGGCACCCAGATCATCGAGGCGCTCACGGTCCACAACCCCACCATGAGCAAGCAGGCCAAAGAAGCCCGCGCCGTCGACCTCTTGCGAATGGTGGGCATCCCCAGCCCCAAGGACCGGCTGAAGGCCTTCCCGCACGAATTTTCCGGCGGTATGCGCCAGCGCGTCATGATCGCGATCGCGATCGCCAACGATCCGCGGGTGCTCATCGCGGATGAACCCACGACGGCGTTGGACGTCACCATCCAGGCGCAGGTGCTCGAAGTCCTGCACACCGCGCAAGAGGAGACCGGCGCCGCCGTCGTCATGATCACGCACGACCTCGGTGTTGTGGCCGGCATGGCCGACGACATCATGGTGATGTACGCGGGCAAGCCGGTGGAAACCGGCACCGTGGAGGACATTTACTACAACCCGCGGATGCCGTACACGCTGGGCCTCCTGGGCGCCGTTCCGCGGATCGACACCGCCACCAAGCAGTCGCTGGTTCCCATCGAGGGCACTCCGCCCAACCTCGCGCTCCCCGTCACCGGATGCTCGTTCGCGGCCCGCTGCCCCATGGTCAGCGACGCGTGCCTGCACGGAGAGCCGGAACTGTTCCCCGTGCCCGGAGTTTCTGTGCCCGGTGTTGAGGGCCAGACCCTGGGACACAAGGCCGCCTGCATCAAAGCCGAGGAACTGTCCGGCAACGCCGACGCGCACAAGATCTTCCACGCGCCGCCCAAGCCCGTTTCAAAGTTCGACGGCGTAGCCCGGGTCGAGCGCGACAAGGTACTGGAACTCAAGGACGTAAAAAAGCACTTCCCGCTGCTCAAGGGTGCCTTGATCAAGCGACGGATCGGCACGGTCAAGGCCGTGGATGGCCTGAGTTTCGACATCCGCGAAGGCGAGTGCGTCTCGATCGTGGGCGAGTCCGGCTGCGGCAAGACCACCACGCTCCTGGAGATCATGGAGTTCCACCCGGACCAGGTGGGCGAAGTGGTGATCGGCGGCGTCAGTAACAAAGTAGCCACGGACCACAAGACCAAGATGGCCATGCGCAAGGAAATGCAAATGGTGTTCCAGGACCCCACGGGTGCCTTGGATCCGCGCTTCACGGTGTACGAGGTCCTGGCCGAACCGCTGGAAAACCTGGGCATGCCCAAGGCCGCCATCCGGAAACGCATCATGGAACTCATGAAACTGGTGGGCCTCCAGCCGGACCACGTGAACCGCTTCCCCAACCAGTTTTCCGGCGGCCAGCGCCAACGCATCGGCATTGCCCGGGCGCTCGCGGTCAACCCGAAGCTCGTGGTCCTGGACGAACCGGTCTCCGCACTGGACGTGTCAGTGCAGGCCGGTGTCATCAACCTACTGGACCAACTTCGCGCCGAACTCGGCCTCAGCTACCTCATGGTGGCCCACGACCTCTCAGTGGTCCGCCACATCTCGGACCGCGTTGCCGTCATGTATCTCGGCAATATCGTGGAGACCGGTGACGTGGACGATGTGTTCGACAACCCGCGCCACCCCTACACCAGGGCGTTGCTGTCGGCGATCCCCGTACCGGATCCGCAGCTTGAACGCACCCGGGAACGCATCATCCTGGAGGGCGACCTGCCCAGTCCGCTTGATGCGCCCAAGGGATGCAATTTCGCCACCCGTTGTCCCGTATTTGCCGCACTACCTGCCGCAAAGCAGGAAAAGTGCCTTACTCTGGAGCCGCCACTGGCTTCTGAGGAGGAAGGCGCACAGGACTTCGCATGCTTCTTCCCGGACGGAGAGATAGACGCCGACATGCTGGTGGTGCATGCCTGACGACATATGACGCATTTGAAATGAATCCCTGGTCTCAACTCGCAAATGAATTTCCAGTCGTAAACATGAAGGGCAAACCATGAAGAAATACACGACGATCGGCGGCGTAGCGCTCGTAGCAACGCTCATGCTGACCGCTTGCGGCGGGGGAACGCCGTCGGGTCCGGCCTCGCAGAAGGCAGAAGAAAGTGGCGGTGACATCAGCAAGCTGATCAGCGTCAACGCCAAGGAAGCAAAGGACCTGGAACAGGGCGGCACAGTCACCCTGGCCGTAGGCAGCATCGGTCCTGACTTCAACGGTTTCTCAAACGTTGGTAACAGCGCCGATACTTCGGCACTGCTGACACCGGTCAACACGGCTGCCATCAGCAGCGGTGGCATTGGTGGCTGCTGGAAGCTGGACTTCAGCGGCAAGGCCGAGCCGAACAAGGACTTCTGCGAAGAGGTCAAGAGCGAAGTCAAGGATGGCAAGCAGACCATCACCATCAAGGTCAATGAGAAGGCCACCTGGAACGATGGCACGCCCATCGACGTGAAGACGTTCCAAAACACCTGGAACATGCTGAAGGGTGAAGACAAGGCCATCGACATCGTCACCGCAGGCAACTACGCCTTTGTTGACTCGGTGGAGGCCGGCGCCAATGACAAGGAAGTCGTTGTCACCACCACCCAGCCGGTCTACCCGCTGGACTCCCTCTTCTTCGGTCTGATCCACCCCGCCAACAACACCGCGGAGACCTTCAACACCGGATTCGCCGGCAACATGCACCCCGAGTGGATGGCCGGCCCGTTCAAGGTGGAAAACTACGACACCACCGCCAAGACCGTCACCATGGTTCCCAATGAGAAGTGGTGGGGCCAGAAGCCGGTCCTCGAAAAGGTCATCTGGCGCCAGATGGAGCCGAGCGCAACGATCGCTGCTTTCAAGAACGGTGAAATCGACGCAGCCAACGGACGTACCCTGGGCCGCTACAAGCAGCTCGAAGGGACCACCAACTCCGAGATCCGCCGTGGCCAGCGCCTGTTTGCCGGTGGCTTGAACCTTAACGCCAAGCGCCCCGCCCTCACCGACGTTGCCGTACGCAAGGCGATCTTCACCGCCGTCGACCGCAAGGCCATCCGCGACGTCCGTTTCAACGGCCTGAACTGGTCCGAAGAGAGCTCGGGCTCCATGATGCTCATGCCGTTCTCCGAGTACTACCAGGACAACTACCCTGTGAAGGACACCGGTGCTGAAGCTGCCAAGAAGGTCCTGACGGACGCTGGCTACACGGCCAACGACAAGGGCATCATGGCCAAGGACGGCGTCCCCGTCGCCTTCAAGATCACCAACTTCGGTGATGACCCCACCACCGCTGCCACCACGCAGACGCTGCAGAAGCAGCTCCAGGCTGCCGGCATGGATGTGTCCATCGACCAGCGCGGCGATGCTGACTTCGGCAAGGTTGTTGGCTCCCGCGAGTTCGATGTCACCATCTCCGGCTACACCGTGGGCCCGGATGCTACCGACGCCGTGAAGCAGTACTACGAGTCCGAGACCAACGAAAACGGCCTCGGCGACGCTGAGCTTGATGCAGAAATCAAGCGTCTTTCGACCATTGCCGATGACGCCGAGCGCAACAAGGCCGCCATGGACGTAGAGAAGAAGCACATGGAGAAGTACTTCTCCATGGGCGTCGTGATGAACGGCCCGGAGATCCAGTTCGTGCGGACAGGCCTGGCCAACTACGGCCCGTCGCTGTTCCAGAGCCTCTCCAACGTTCCGGACTGGACCACCCTCGGCTGGGAAAAGGGCGCCAAGAAGTAGCCCACAGCTGTAAATTCCCAAGAGTAGTTTCCTGAAGGCCGGGAGCTTCCCTGAACCTGTTGATCGGTTCGAGGAGGTTCCCGGCCTTCGCCGTCCCCCACCCGCACGCTCTCTCACGTCCCGCGGGCTTGAGCCGGTCGCTCTATCACCCGGTGATAGTGCCCCTATGTTTTTCGTCAAGCGGTTGCGGGTGTTGGGGGTTGGTAGAGGGTGCCGTCGCGGAGCATGGCGTAGAGGGTATCGCAGCGTCGTCGTGCCAGGGCGATGAGTGCCTGGTTGTGGCG
>NZ_JABMCX010000077.1 GCF_013179505.1 Paenarthrobacter sp. CM16
CACCGCGCTGGACGTCACCGTCCAGGCCGATGTGCTGGATCTGCTCCGCGAGTTGCAGCAACGCCTGAACATCGGCGTGATCCTGGTGACCCACAACTTCGGTGTTGTTGCCGATCTGTGTGACCGGGTAGTTGTCATGCAGAACGGCCGGCTTGTGGAAGAGGGGACCGTCCGCGAGATCCTCCGGAACCCGAAAGAGCCGTACACGCAGACCCTGCTGGGCTCCATGCTCGAAGGAAAGACCCCTATGACCATGCTTGTATCTAAGGACAAGGAGCCTGTCGCATGAGTATCCCTTTTGACTCGTCGCAGGGGGCACCGCTCCTCGCAGTGGAGAACCTGGTGGTGGAGTACCCCAGCAAGCGATTCCGGGCCAAGCCTTTCCGGGCACTGACGGACATCAACATCACCATCGGCCAAGGTGAAACCCTTGGCCTGGTGGGAGAGTCGGGTTCCGGCAAGACCACCCTTGGCCGCGCCGTCCTGGGCTTGGCCCCGGTCACCGCCGGAAAGGTGGTCTTCGAGGGCAATGACATCAGCAACGCATCCCGAAAGGAACGCCGCACGCTGAGCCGGGACCTGCAGGTGGTGTTCCAGGACCCGTATACCTCGCTGAATCCGGCCTTGGAAATCGGTGACATCCTTGCCGAGCCACTGGGCGTGCAGGGCATGGAGGCGGGCGCTGCCAAGAAGCGTGTCAAGGAACTCCTGGACCAGGTGGGCCTGCCCACCGATGCGATCCACCGGCTGCCGCGCGAGTTCAGTGGTGGCCAGCGCCAGCGCGTCGCGATTGCCCGGGCGCTTGCCTTGTCTCCGAAGTTGATTGTCTGCGATGAACCGGTGAGCGCCCTGGACCTCTCAACCCAGGCCCGCGTGCTGGATCTCTTCCTGCAGATCCAGAAGGACACCGGCGTTTCGTACCTGTTCGTTTCCCACGACCTCGACGTCGTGCGGCACATCAGCCACCGTGTGGCCGTCATGTACCACGGCGAGATCGTGGAGCAAGGGCCCGCAGAGGTAGTCACCCGTGATCCCGAGCACCCCTACACGCAGCGGCTCCTGCTGGCCTCGCCCGTGCCGGACCCTGACCGGCAGGAGCAACGCCGGGCAGACCGTCACCGCTTGCTGGCAAGCCAACACAGCCAAATCGAACAGCAAGGTGCTGTGGCCTGAACGGCCCGGCACCCATTAGCTACCCAGGGTCCGGAAGGGCCCAAGAACCCCGGAGGAAAAAGTGGCCACAATAGGCGTCCAAGCCATGATGCTGAAGGACAGTTTTGCTGATGTTGGAGCGTTCGAAACGCTCCGCAAGGTCAGCGCGATCGGCTATAACGCCGTCGAGATTTCCCAGATCCCCATGACACCCGAGAACGTGGACGAACTGGACCGCTCCCGCACGGAACTGGGAATGGACATCGCGGCGCTGTCGGTCAACATTGAAGGCCGCAAGGGCATGCCTGTGGAATCACTGGCGGACAACTTCGACAAGATCGTGGATGACGCCAAGCGCCTGGACAGCTCCTTGCTGCGGATCGGCATGCTTCCTTTCGGAGCCATGAAATCCCTGGACTCAGTGATTGAATTCGCCAAGCAAGCCAACGGCTATGCGGAACGGCTGCAGGAACAGGGCATCAGCCTGTACTACCACAACCACCACATTGAGTTCGCGAAGTTCGACGGCAAGTACATGCTGGACATCATCGCGGAGAACTCCCCTGCGATGGGCATGGAGATTGACGTCCATTGGGTGCAGCGCGGTGGCTTGGATCCTGTGCGGACCCTGGAAAAGTATGCCGGCAAGACTGCCATGGTGCACCTGAAGGACTACAGGATCGGCCAACTGCCGGAAGCATCCTTCGGGCTCTTGGAAAAGGGCGATTTCGCCGGTTTCATGGCCGAGTTCCGGAACGTCGTGCAATTCGCCGAAGTAGGAGAGGGCAACCTGGACTTCCCCTCGATCGTTCCGGCTGCCGTGGCTGCAGGCGCACAGTACCTCCTGGTGGAGCAGGACGAGCTCTATGGGCGGACCGTATGGGATGCCCTCCAGACCTCGTACGACAACCTGGTGGCCATGGGCCACGCCGACCTTTTCTAGATTCCCACACAGGAGATTCCGTTCATGAGTAAAAAAGTACGCCTCGGCATCATCGGGTTGGGCCAGCAGGGCGGCGCCTATGCCCGGTTCATCAATGATGGGCTGGTTCCGAATATGGAGATTGCCGCCATTTGCGACGTCGATCCTGCCAAGAAGGAACTCGCAGCCTCCCAGTACCCGGATGTCCCGTTCTTTGAGGACTACATCGCGATGCTGGAGAGCGGTTCCGTGGACGCGATCGTCACGTGCGTGCCGCACTTCCTGCACCCGGAAATGGCCATCGAAACGCTCAAGCGCAACATCCATGCCTTGGTGGAGAAGCCCGCGGGCGTTTACACCAAGCAGGTCAAGGAACTCAACGAGTTCGCCGCTTCCAAGCCTGAGTTGTCCTTCGGCATCATGTTCAACCAGCGCAACAACCCGCTGTACAAGAAGCTCAAGGAAATCGTCGACAACGGCGAGATCGGCAGCATTCGCCGCACCAACTGGATCATCACCAACTGGTGGCGTCCGCAGGGGTACTACAACTCCAGCGAATGGCGCGCCACATGGGGCGGCGAGGGCGGCGGCGTGCTGGTCAACCAGGCTCCGCACCAGCTGGATCTGTGGCAGTGGATCTGTGGCGTCCCGAAGTCCGTGTACTCAAAAGTGGCGTTCGGCTTCCGCCGTGACATCGCCGTCGAGGATGAAGTGACAGCCGTGGTTGATTATGGCGACGGCGCCACCGGCGTTTTTGTGACAGCCACCCACGACATCGTGGGAACCGACCGGTTCGAAATCCTGGGCGACCAAGGGAAGATCGTGGTGGAGGACAGCAAGGTGGCCACCGTTACCCGACTGGTCAAGCCGGAACGTGAGATCAGCGACTCGATGGGCATGGACGATGTCCGCAAGCTCTTCATGGGCCAACTGAACCGGGAAGAGCTCTACAGCACGGAAGTCATTGAATTCGAGTCCGTCTGGGGCGGCCAGCACGCGGGGGTATTGGAGAACTTTGCCGCCAACATTCTGGACGGTACCCCGTTGCTGGCTCCAGGCTCCGACGGCATCAACGGTGTCCGCCTGGCCAACGCCATCCACCTCTCGGCTTGGACCGGCAAGGAAGTGTCGCTGGACTTTGACGAGGATGAGTTCCTGCACGAATTGAACAAGCGCATTGCCGAAGAGGGCAAGTTCCCCGAGAGGGCCTAGGCAAGCGACATGGGCCGGTTGCTGATTTATTTGGCAACCGGCCTGTTTTTGTTGCCAAGCAGTCTACGATGGAGCGGTGACTGACGTGACGAGTTCCGGAGCAGCAACCGCCCCCACCAAACGCGGACGGGGGGAGAAGTCCTCCGCCACGATCTACGACATCGCCAAGCTGGCGGGCGTGAACCCCTCCACTGTCTCGCGTGCCCTGAGCAAGCCCGGCCGGGTCAGCGCCAAGACGCAGAAGATCATTGAGGACGCTGCGGCAGAGCTGAACTACCAGGTGAACCCTTTCGCGCGCGCCCTGCCTACCGGCCGGACGCAGACCATTGGCCTGATCGTCGCGGACATCACCAACCCCACCTTCTTTGACATCATCCGCGGGGCGGAAACCACAGGTTCCGCCCGCGATTACACGTTGGTTCTGGCGGAATCCGCGGAGTCGCCGGAAACGGAAGTGATCGCTGCCCGCCGGCTCCTGAGCACGGTGGACGGACTCATCCTGGCCAGTCCGCGCATGGATGACGACCATATCCGTGCCTTGGCCGCGGACAAGCCCGTGGCCGTCATCAACCGCGAGGTCAAGGGCGTCCCGTGCGTGGTCCCGGACGTCAACAAGGGCATCAGCGAAGCCGTTCGAAGCCTCGCCGCCAACGGTCATGAGAACCTCGCCTACGTGGCCGGCCCCAAGCAGTCCTGGATGACGGCCCGCCGCTGGGACGGCGTCAAAGCCGCCGCGGAATGGTCCAAGCTCGGAGCAGTACGGCTCGAGTCGTCCAAACCAACGGTCGACGGCGGACGCCAGGTTGCGCGCGACGTCCTGGAAAGCGGGGCAACGGCGGTGATCACCTACAACGACCTCCTGGCCATCGGTTTGATGCAGGAACTGCAGGCCGGCGGGATGCGGGTCCCTGACCAGATCAGCATTGTGGGCTTCGATGACATCTTTGGCGCCGACTTCACCACCCCCGCCTTGACCACGGTCCGTTCGCCGTTGGGGGAGTGCGGCACCCGTGCCGTGACCATCCTGCTGGACATGCTCCAAGGTCATGACGGTCCCGATGAGGCCGTCCGGGTGGAAACCGAACTCGTGGTGCGCGGCTCCAGCGGCCGCCTGCTGGCATAGTCCCTACCTAAGCTGCTGCCCTGAACAGCCATGCAGCAACTACTTGGCAATTTTTGGCAACCGGTTGACAAAAGTTGGACCCGACCGCCAAGATTGATCTATGTCACAGTCCATCGCAGCACACCCTGACCGGCTCCTGCCCGCAGATCCCGGGACGCGCAGCATCGCGCGGTCCTTGCTGGAGCGCGTCCAGGACCTGCCCATCATCTCCCCGCACGGCCACGTTGACGCCGCAGTCATCGAGCAGAACACGCCGTTCCCGGATCCCGCCGCGCTCCTTGTCAGCCCGGACCACTACGTCACCCGCCTGATCCACGCCAACGGTGTTCCGATGGATCAGCTGCTGGCCGGCACCGCCTCCGCCCCGGACTCCCGGGAGATCTGGCGGACCTTCGTGGAGGCCTGGCCGCTGTTCGAAGGAACGGCCTCCGGATACTGGCTGCGCACGCAGTTCGACAACGTCTTCAAGCTCGGCGCAGACCTCAGCGAGCTGTCCTCCGATGCAAGCTACGACGCCATTGCCGCCAAGCTGGTGGAACCCGATTTCCGCCCGCGGCAGCTCTTCAAGGACTTCAACATCGAGGTCCTGGCCACCACGGACGATCCCCTGGACAACCTGGCCAGCCACAAAGCCCTGTCCGAGGACCCAAGTTTCAATGGCCGGGTCCTGCCCACCTTCCGCCCGGATGCCTACCTGAACGTGGCCCACCCCAGCTGGGGCGCCAATGTTGACCGGCTCATCGAGACCGCTGCTGACGGTGCCACTGGCTACGCGGGCTATATTGCGGCGCTTGAGAACCGGCGTCGTTATTTCGTGGAGCATGGCGCCGTATCCGCAGACCACGGCGTCCGCACCCCGGCCACGCTCAAACTGGATGCCGGGGAAGCCGAGGCACTCTTTGAACGGGCGCGCTCCGGCAAAGCGACGGCTGCTGACCGTGATGCGTTCGAGGCCCACATGATGTACCAGATGGCCCGGATGTCCGTAGAGGACGGCTTGGTGATGACCATCCACCCGGGCTCCTACCGCAACCACCACGGCCCCACATTCGAGTCATTCGGGGCTGACACCGGCCACGATATTCCGTTTGCCGTGAACTACACCGAGGCCGTCCGTCCGCTGCTGCAGGACTTCGGCACGGCCAAGGATTTCCACTTGGTGCTCTTCACGCTCGACGAGACAGTGTTTTCCCGCGAACTGGCGCCGCTGGCGGGCTTCTACCCGTCCGTCTACATCGGCGCACCGTGGTGGTTCCTCGACGCCCCGGATGCCATGCTGCGCTTCCGTTCTGCCGTCACTGAAACCGCCGGGTTCTCGCGCTCTTCGGGGTTCATTGACGACACCCGGGCCTTCTGCTCCATCCCGGCGCGGCATGACGCCTCGCGCAGGATCGAAGCCGCCTTCCTCGCGCGCCTCGTAGCCGAGCACCGCGTGACGGAAGACCGCGCGCACGAGCTGATTCTCGACGTCGTCGATTCCTCGCCCCGGCGGGTGTTCAAGCTATGACCGCCGAACTTCCGCGCCTTGGCCGCGACGTTGCGCCACACCCCAAAGCGCCAGTGCGCATTGTGCACCTGGGTCTCGGCGCTTTCCACCGTTCGCATCAGGCCTGGTTCACCCAGCACGCCGGCGACGCGGGGGAGTGGGGCATCGCCTCCTTCACCGGACGCCGCCCGGACGCCGCCGATGTCCTGGCCGCTCAGGACGGACTGTTCACCGTGGTGGAGCGATCCGACTCAGGCGACACGTTTGAGGTAGTGGGCAGCATCGTCGAAGCCGTGGATGGCGCCAACGTTGGCCGGCTGGTGGAATTGCTCGCCGCGCCGCAGACCTCGGTGGTCACCCTGACCATCACCGAAGCGGCATACGGCCTTGGTGCCGGCGATGTACCGCTGCTGGTCTCCGGTCAGGAACCCACGACACCGTTGGGTCGGTTGGTCCTGGGCCTCGCCGCCCGCAGGGATGCCGACGCCGGATCCCTCGCCGTGGTGTCCTGCGACAACCTCTCCGACAACGGCAACGTGGCGCGCAAAGCCGTGGTGGAACTGGCGCGGGGAGTCGACGCCGGGCTGGCGGACTGGATTGACGCCCGTGTCAGCTTCGTGAGCACCTCCGTTGACCGGATTACGCCGCGAACCACCCCTGAAGACGTTTCCCTGGTGGCCCGCGAGTGCGGCTACCGGGATGAGGCGCCCGTGGTTGCCGAGCCGTTCCGCAACTGGGTGCTCAGCGGTGATTTCCCTGCCGGGCGGCCCCGTTGGGAGGACGCCGGCGCGGTTTTCGTGGATCACATAGAGCCCTACGAAAACCGCAAGCTCTGGCTTCTCAATGGTGCCCACTCCATCCTGGCCTACGCTGGCCAACTGCGCGGACACACCACGGTTGCCGAGGCCCTGGCTGATGGCGTGTGCCTGAAAGCTGTGGAGGACTTCTGGGACGAGGCATCCAGGCACCTGGCCGGTGAGGATCTGCGCATTCCCGAGTACCGGGCGGCCCTGCTGGAGCGCTTCGGCAATTCACGGATCGCCCACCACTTGGCCCAGATTGCCACGGACGCAAGCACCAAGCTGCGAATGCGGGCCATCCCCGTACTCCGGGCTGAGCGTGAGGCCGGCCGGAGTGGTGAAGCCGCAGCCCGGATGATCGCCGTGTGGGCCGCTTTCGAGCAGTCGAATCCGGGATCGCAGGACCCACGGTCCGAGGCCGTGGCTGCAGCCAACCAGCTTTCCGGGTTGGACCGTATCGCCGCCCTGGTGTCCCTGCTGGATCCCGGGCTCGCGGGGGACCCCTCCGTAATGGAGCTGGTTCATCGCCTCAGCCAAGCATTCGCACCGCGCATGCAATCGGTTGCCACCAGTGGCAATCCGAACTAACAACCTAACCACCAGCCACATCCCGAAAGGAAAGCTGTGAAAATCATTGCCGCTGAAGTCTTTGTGACCAGCCCGTCCCGTAACTTCGTCACTCTGCGCATCACCACGGAGGACGGTGTGACAGGCATCGGTGACGCGACCCTCAACGGCCGTGAACTCGCCGTCGCCGCGTACCTCAAAGAACACGTGGCACAACTGCTGATCGGCAAGGATCCGCACCGGATCGAGGACACCTGGCAGTTCCTGTACCGCAGCTCCTACTGGCGCCGCGGCCCGGTCACCATGGCCGCCATTGCCGCCGTCGACATGGCGTTGTGGGACATCAAAGGCAAAGTTGCCGGGATGCCGGTCTACCAACTCCTGGGCGGCGCTTCCCGGAACGGGCTGCGCGCTTACGGCCACGCGTCCGGCGCTGACATTCCGTCCTTGTTCGACTCCGTGCGGGAGCACCTGGAGCTGGGCTACAAGTCCATCCGCATCCAGACCGCGGTCCCCGGCATCAAAGCTGTGTACGGTGTCGCAGCACAGGCTCAGGCCTCGGGCGAACGCTATGACTACGAGCCCGCAGGCCGCGGCAACTTCCCGCTGGAAGAAGACTGGGACACCCGCGCCTACCTTCGCCACCTGCCCACCGTCTTTGAAGCCGTACGCAACGAGTTCGGACCGGAAATCCCGTTGCTGCATGATGGCCACCACCGCATGACGCCCATCCAGGCTGCCAAGCTGGGCAAGGCACTGGAACCGTACGACCTCTTCTGGCTTGAAGACTGCACCCCGGCCGAGAACCAGGAAGGCCTGCGCCTGGTCCGCCAGCACACCACCACCCCGCTGGCCATCGGCGAAATCTTCAACACCGTGTTCGACTTCCAGACCCTCATCAAGGAACAGCTGATCGATTACGTCCGTGCAGCCTCCACCCACTTCGGCGGCATCTCGCCGCTGAAGAAAGTCATGGACTTCGCCGCCCAGTACCAGATCAAGTCCGGCTTCCACGGCCCCACGGACATCTCCCCGGTGGGCTTCGCCGCCCAGCTGCACGTCGGCCTGGCCATCCACAACTACGGCATCCAGGAATACATGCAGCACTCGGACAAGACCAACGAGGTCTTCGAACAGTCCATGACCTTCAAGGACGGCTACCTGCACCCGGGCGACAACCCCGGCATCGGCGTCGAATTCAACGAAGAAGCAGCCGCAGCCTACCCGTACCAACAGGCCTACCTGCCCTACAACCGCCTCGTGGACGGCACTGTTCATGATTGGTGAGGCTGCCATGACTGGTGAGACTGCTGCCGCTGGAGTTGCGCCCCGTCACCACATTGTGGTGATGGGCGTGGCCGGTTGCGGCAAGAGCACTGTTGGTGCCGCCCTCGCCGAGCGTATCGGCGCTGGATTTCTCGACGGCGATTCGCTGCACCCGCAGGCGAACATCGACAAGATGGCCTCAGGTACTCCGCTCAACGACGACGACCGCGCACCGTGGCTGGCTGAAATCGGCAGGCGGTTCCCGGCGTCGAACTCTGCTCTTGTCATCGCGTGCAGCGCGCTCAAGCGCTCCTACCGGGACATCATCCGCAGCGCAGATCCAACCGTGGTCTTCGTGCACCTGCACGGCACCCGCGAGCTGCTGAACGCGCGCATGACTGCCCGGCCCGGGCACTTCATGCCTGCCTCGTTGCTGGACTCCCAACTGGCTACGCTGGAACCGCTCGAGGATGACGAAGCCGGGATTGTTGTGGACATTGCACAGTCCGTGGAGGAGATCGTGAAGGAAGCACTCGCAGGTTTGAACGGCTCCGCCCAGGCGCCCGATGGAGCGTTCCTCGTGGATCTCAAAGCGGCCCCATACAACCTTGATGACGCCGCTGTGGAGTGGGTGGAAAGCACCCTTGGCTCCATGACGTTGGAAGAGAAAATCGGCCAGCTGTTCATCAACCACAACAATGACTACTCCCCGGCGTACCTGGACGGCATACTGGAGAACTTCCATGTGGGTGGCATGCGCTACCGCCCCGGCCCCTCCGCGGCAGTGCAGGAACACATCCGTTACGCGCAGTCCAAAACCCGGATCCCGCTCCTGATCGCATCCAATCCCGAGATGGGTGGAGCAGGGAGCTGCGACGACGGCACGTTCGTATCCACGCATCTTCAGGCAGGTTCGCATCCCGATAAGTCCATTGCGCGGCAGATGGGCCAGGTGGCCGGCGTCGAAACGGCAGCCTTGGGCTGCAACTGGGCCTTCGCGCCGATCGTGGACATCCACTACAACTGGCGGAACACGGTCATCTCCACGCGGGCCTTCGGCAACACTCCCGAGATCGTGGTGGAACGGGCCAAGGAGTACTTCGACGGCATCAGTGAATCCCCCACGGTCTGCGCCATGAAGCACTTTCCCGGTGACGGCATTGATGAGCGCGACCAACATGTGGTGACCTCCTACAACACCCTTGGCTATGACCAATGGAATGCCAGCTACGGGCACGTGTACCGCGAAATGATCGGGCACGGCGTGCAGTCCATCATGGTGGGCCACATCGGCGCTCCTGAGGTCTCCCGGCACTTCCGGCCGGGTTTGACGGATGCTGAGGTTCGCCCCGCGACGCTGGCGCCTGAGTTGTTGCAGGATCTGCTGCGTGGCGAACTCGGTTTCAACGGACTGGTCCTCACCGATGCTTCGCTGATGGTGGGCCTCACGCAGGCGATGAAGCGGCGCGACCTGGTGCCTGCGACTATTGCGGCCGGTTGCGATATGTTCCTGTTCTTCCGGAACCCGGAGGAGGACTTCGGCTACATGCTGGATGGCTACAAGTCCGGGATCATCAGTGAGGGACGTTTGCAGGATGCCCTGCGACGGATTCTTGGACTGAAGGCGAGCCTGGGGCTGCATCTGGCTTCCCTGGAATCGTTGGTTCCGGCGCCTGAGGCCTTGGCTGTTATTGGCAGCGAGGCTCACCGGGCTATTGCCGCGGAGATCGCCGACAAGACCGTGACGCTGGTCAAGGACACCGCTGCCAACTTGCCCATCACGCCTCAGACCCATCCGCGGATCCGTCTCTACGGCATCTCGGGCGGCGCCGACTTCACCCGTGCGGATCCTCTGGCCTACCTGGACACTGTCCGGGAAGAGTTGGAAGCGGCAGGTTTCCAGGTCAGCGTGTTCAGGACCGCCGAGCAGCGCGAAGCCGCGGGGGAGACCGGCATGAACTTCATGCGGGTTGTGTCCGAGGAAGCCACCGGCGATTATGCGGAGCGTTACGACGCCGCGTTCATCTTCGCCAACGTGAAGGGTTTTGCGCAGGAGGCCGCCATTCGGATCAAATGGTCCTCACCCATGGCTGCCGAGATCCCTTGGTACGCCACTGAGGTTCCCACGGTGTTCGTCTCCTTGAACCAGCCGAACCACTTGATCGACGTGCCCATGGTCAAGACCGCCATTCACGCGCACGCAGCAACGCGTGAGGCCATCCGGGCAACCATCCGGAAGATTCAGGGCGAATCAGAGTTCCAGGGAACGTTCAACCAGAACGTGTTCTGCGATTCGTTCGACACCCGTCTCTGATGTGAGGCGTTGGCCCGGTACCGCTTACAAGCGGTGCCGGGCTTTTCTCTTTAATGCATGCCGGTGGCCGGTGCGGGGCCGCCAATTGTGAACGCTAACAACGTTTCAAGTCAATACCCTCTGGAGTGCTTCCGGTCTGCAATCATTTCGTGATCCACGGCACTTGACCAACGGTAATGTTAGCGTTCACAATGGCATTCGCAATACCTTTTCAACGGCTTGTGCCGCCCCCAGCACGCAGGCCACATCCAGCTTTACCGTGCCGGACGCGCAGATGCTCCGGCTGCATCAGAGTTCGCGGCAATGCTGCCGCGGAAGGAGAGCATCGTGAGATTGAAGAAACTCCTGGGCGCCGTGGCGGTTGTCCTGACCCTAACGGTGGGAGCAACAGGCTGCGGCACCCGCGGTGGCACTGCTGAATCCACCAGCAGCGCCAATCCCAGCGATTCCCTGGTGGGCATTTCGATGCCCACCCAGACATCCGAACGCTGGATCGCAGATGGCGCCAACGTTGAGAAGTCGCTGAAGGACCTGGGGTACAAGACCGACCTCCAGTTCGCCAACGACGACATTCCCACGCAGGTTTCCCAGATTGAGAACATGCTGACCAAGGGCGCAAAGGCCCTGATCATCGCAGCCATCGATGGCACCACCCTGACCGATGTCCTGGCCAAGGCCAAGGAGCAGAACGTCAAGGTCATCGCTTATGACCGACTCATCAACGGAACGCCGAACGTGGATTACTACACCACGTTCGATAACTACACCGTGGGTGTCCAGCAGGCCACCTCGCTGCTGACCGGCCTGGGCCTTGTTGGTGCCAGCGGCAAGAAGGTTGAAGGCAAGGGCCCGTTCAACGTTGAATTGTTCGCCGGTAGCCCGGATGACAACAACGCCAACTTCTTCTGGACCGGCGCCATGGACACCCTCAAGCCGTACCTGGACGCAGGCACCCTGAAGGTACCCAGCGGCCAGACCAAGTTTGAGCAGGCAGCCATTCTTCGCTGGCAGGCACCCGTAGCCCAGAAGCGCATGGAAGACATCCTCACCTCGGCCTACAGCTCAGGCACCAAGCTGGACGGTGTCCTGTCCCCGTACGACGGACTGTCCATCGGCATCATCTCCGCCCTGACCAGCACTGGCGGCTACTCCACCGGAAGCCTTCCCGTGGTCACCGGCCAGGACGCCGAAAAGGGCTCCGTGAAGTCCATCATCGCCGGCGAGCAGTACTCCACCATCTTCAAGGACACCCGCCAGCTCGGCGCGCAGGCCGTCAAGATGGTAGACGCCGTCCTCAAGGGCACCGAGCCGGAAACCAATGACACCAAGACCTACAACAACAAGGTCAAGGTTGTCCCGGCGTTCCTCCTGAAGTCCGTCATCATCACCAAGGACAACTTCCAGAAGGAACTCATCGACTCCGGCTACTACACCGAAGCCGACGTCAAGTAATTACCCTTCCCGGCCTGTGGCCCCGCCGTCTTGTGCTGAATATGCAGCGCGGCGGGGCCACAGCCTCCCTTAGAGCCTGTCGAGTCCTCGGCCCGGCCAAGTTCCAACCAGTCAGCGGGAATTGACGATGAACGTACCCATTCTTCAAATGCGAGGAATCACTAAGACCTTCCCCGGGGTAAAAGCCCTGCAGGACGTCACCCTGGACGTCAACCGAGGTGAGGTTCACGCCATTTGTGGTGAGAACGGCGCCGGGAAGTCCACCCTGATGAAGGTGCTGTCCGGCGTTTACGCCCACAACACTTTCGACGGCGACATCCTCTTCGAGAACGAGCCCTGCGAGTTTTCGAGCATCACGGACAGCGAAAAGCGCGGCATCGTGATCATCCACCAGGAACTGGCACTGAGCCCGTACCTGTCCATCGCCGAGAACATCTACCTCGGCAATGAACTGGCCAAGAACGGCTGGGTGGACTGGCGGAAAACCAACCTGGAAGCTGCCAAACTGCTGGCCCGCGTGGGCCTCAGTGAAAACCCGGTCACCCCCATCCAGCACATCAGCGTGGGCAAGCAGCAGCTGGTGGAGATCGCCAAGGCATTGTCCAAGGAAGTGAAACTCCTGATCCTCGACGAGCCCACTGCGGCGCTCAACGATGAAGACTCGGACCACTTGCTGGACCTCATCCTGCACCTAAAGGGCCAGGGCGTCACCAGCATCATCATCAGCCACAAACTCAACGAGATCCGCAAAGTGGCCGACGCCGTCACCATCATCCGCGATGGCAAGTCCATTGAGACCCTGCGGCTGGACCAAGGCCAGATCACCCAGGAACGCATCATCCGCGGAATGGTGGGGCGGGACCTGGAAAGCCTCTATCCGGACCGGACGCCGAACATCGGCGAGGAAGTCCTCCGCATCGAGGACTGGACCGTCCAGCACCCCCAGGACCATTCCCGCATGGTGGTCAACAACGCCAGCCTCAACGTCCGCAAGGGTGAAGTGGTTGGCCTGGCCGGGCTGATGGGGGCCGGCCGGACCGAGCTCGCCATGAGCGTCTTCGGCCGGACGTACGGGCGGGCGGTTTCCGGGAAGGTCTACAAATACGGCCAGGAAATCAACACTTCAACAGTCTCCGACGCGATCGAACACGGCATTGCCTACGCCACCGAGGACCGGAAGCACTACGGCCTGAACCTGATCGAAGACATCAAACGGAACATCTCCATGGCCGCACTGAACAAGCTGGCCAAACGGGGCTGGGTGGACGGCAACAAAGAAACCACCGTAGCCAACCACTACCGCAAGAGCATGAACATCAAAGCGCCGTCCGTTGCTGCCATCACCGGCAAGCTCTCGGGTGGAAACCAGCAAAAAGTGGTGCTGAGCAAATGGATGTTCTCGGACCCTGACGTCCTCATCCTGGACGAGCCCACCCGTGGAATCGACGTCGGCGCCAAGTTCGAGATCTACACGATCATTGCCGAGCTCGCAGCTGCGGGGAAAGCAGTCATTGTGATCTCCTCAGAGCTTCCGGAGCTCCTGGGCATCTGCGACAGGATCTACACCCTGTCAGCGGGCCACATCACCGGCGAAGTTCCCATAGCCGAAGCCACCCAGGAAACCCTCATGCACTACATGACCAAAGAGAAGGAATAGCGAACATGTCCGCCCTACGAGAATCCCTTGGCTTCCTCACAAGCCGCCTCCGCCAGGTTGGCATCTTCGTCGCCCTGATCCTGATCGTCATCCTCTTCCAGGTCCTGACCGATGGCATCCTGCTGCAGCCGCAGAACGTCACCAACCTCGTGGTCCAGAACAGCTACATCCTGATCCTCGCCATCGGCATGGTGATGGTCATCATCGCCGGCCACATTGACCTTTCCGTCGGCTCCATTGCCGGCTTCATCGGCGCCGTAGCAGGCGTGATGATCGTCCATTGGGGCTGGGCGTGGTGGCTCGCCATCCCCGCCTGCCTCCTGGTGGGTGCTTTGGTGGGAGCGTGGCAAGGTTACTGGATTGCCTACGTGGGCATCCCGGCCTTCATCGTCACACTTGCCGGCATGTTGATCTTCCGCGGCTTGACCCTCATTACCCTCAAGAACCAGCAGATCACCCCGTTCCCGAACGAGCTCCGTGCCTTGGGCGGCGGCTTCCTCCCGGACATTTCCGGAGGTACCTCCGTGCTGGAATGGCTGACGGTCATCCTCGGCGTTGGCGGCACTGCAGCCATCCTTTTCCAGGCATTGAAAGAACGCCGGGTACGCCGCAAGTTCAACCTCGAGAATGAGCCGATGGCCTGGTTCGCCGTCAAGAACGGCTTCATCGCTGTACTGATGCTCATCATCACCTTCCTCCTGGCCAGCTACCGTGGAACCCCGATTGTCCTGATCGTCCTGGCTGTCCTGGTGATCGTCTACTCGGCGCTGATGAACAACAGCATCTTTGGCCGCCACACCTATGCGATCGGTGGCAACCTCCACGCAGCCGAGCTCTCCGGCATCAAGACCAAAAAGGTCACCTTCCGACTGTTCGTCAACATGGGTGTCCTCGCTGCCCTGGCCGGGCTGGTCTTCACGGCCCGCCTGAACTCGGCCCAGCCCGCTGGTGGTACCGGCTTCGAACTCGACTCCATTGCAGCTGCCTTCATCGGTGGCGCCGCGGTCCAGGGCGGCATCGGAACAGTTGCCGGTGCCATGATCGGCGGCCTGATCATGGGCGTCCTGAACAACGGCATGTCCATCCTTGGCCTGGGTACGGACTACCAGCAGCTCATCAAGGGGCTGGTGCTTTTGCTCGCCGTCGGGTTCGACATCTTCAACAAGAACCGGACCGGTGCCGGTGGCGGATCCTCCATGGGTCGGCGCTTCAAATGGAAGACCACGCCTCCGGCCACCGAATCAGCCCCTGCCGCCACGGCTGCGCCCGTGGGCGTGGACGCTAAGTAGGAATACATGGCACGCGGCGAACATCCGCCTCCAGCGGGGTCCCGGGCATTGTCCGGGGCCCCGCAGGCCCGGCCTCCCGTCATGGGCGACGTCGCGAAGATGGCCGGAGTGTCGCACCAAACTGTTTCCCGCGTCCTGAACAACCATCCAAATGTCAGCGGAAAAACCAGGGAACGGGTGGAATCGGCCATCGCCCACCTTGGCTACAGACGGAACACCGCAGCCCGCAGCCTGGTGACCCGTCGTTCGCGGACCATCGGCGTCCTCGCCTGTGAAACGGGCCAGTTCGGTCCGGCAAACACGCTTCTGGGCGTCGAACAGGCAGGCCGGGAAGCGGGGTACTTCGTCAGCATCGCCAATCTCCGGGAAGTAACCGGTCACAGCATCAACGATGCCGTTGCGCATTTCCGCAACCAGTCAGTGGACGGCATCGTCATCCTGGTACCGCACCCTGATGTCCTGGCCGTCCTGGGCGATGTTTCGGTACCCGTGCCGATCGTTGCAGTGGGTGCGGGCGCCGGAAACCAACTGACGGGCGCTTCCCTTGATCAACGGATGGGAGCCCGCCTGGCCGTTGAACACCTGATCGGACTGGGGCACCGCAGGATTGCGCACATTTCCGGCCCGCCGCACTGGATTGATGCCGCGGAGCGCATCAAGGGCTGGCAGGAAGCACTGCGCGCGGCCGGTCTGGATGCCGAAGTCCTCCTGGAAGGTGGCTGGGATGCCGCTTCCGGGTATCGCGCCGGACTCGATCTCCTGCAGCACAGCGCCATCACCGCCGTCTTCGTCGCCAACGACCAAATGGCCGTGGGTGTCCTCCGGGCCGTCCAGGAAGCAGGACGTCACGTGCCCGGCGACATCAGCGTGGTGGGATACGACGATCAGCCGGAAGCGGAGTTCTTCATGCCGCCGCTGACCACCATCAAGCAGGATTTCGAAGAACTGGGCCGCCGCTGCATGGAAGCGGTGCTGCAGCAATTGGACGGAGATGGAGGGAGCGGGGAACAGATGGTCAACCCGCGCCTGGTGATCCGCTCCACCACGGCCGCCCCTGCCCATGACGGGGCTCCGTTCCCACTAAACTAGGAGCCATGACTTCCTCGCCTGACACTGCAGCTGCCCGCGCCCGCCTTCTTGAACTCATCAAAGAGCTGGCGGTGGTCCGCGGCAAGGTGATCCTCTCCAGCGGCAAGGAAGCGGACTACTACATTGACCTCCGCCGCATCACCTTGCACCACGAGGCCTCCAAACTGGTTGGTCAGGTCATGTTGGCAATGATCGACGACGCCGGCGTTTCAGTTGAGTGCGCCGGCGGACTCACCATGGGTGCCGATCCCGTCGGAACCGCGGTGATGCACGCTGCCGCCGACGCCGGCCGTGCCGTGGACGCCTTCGTAGTCCGCAAAGCCCAGAAGTCCTACGGCATGGGCCGCCAGGTGGAAGGCCCCTCTGTTGAGGGCCGCAACGTCGTGGTGCTCGAGGACACGTCCACCACCGGCGGATCCGCACTGACCGCCGTCGAAGGTGTCCGTAAGGCGGGCGGCAATGTAGTGGCCGTTGCCGTGATCGTTGACCGCAACACCGGCGCCAAAGAAAAGATCGAAGCCGAAACCGGCGTTCCGTACCTCTTCGCATTCGGCAAGGACGAGCTGGGCCTCGACTAAGGAGTTTTTGTACAGCACTTGACCTTAAAGGCGCATCTTAAGGGCATCAGCTGTACATAAACTACGGGGCTGTGAGGCACCGCCTTCCGGAGCCTATGCTTGCTGCGTGGACGTTCAAGTAGGGAAGTTCCCGGCACCGGCGGAGGTGGACGAAAACCCTCCCGTGCCGGCTTTTCCTGAACCGGAAAAGGTAGAGGATCCGGGCGCATGGGCCCGGGTCCTCCCTTACGCTGCCCGCCTCAAGAAGACCTCGCGCCGCAACTTCCTCATCGCCGCCGGAGCCTCCGCCGCCCTGGCCGGGGACATGCTCTTTACCCGCCGCGTCCAAGCCGAGCGGCGTGCCACCAAAATCCTCCGGGTGCCCGATCCGTACTCGGACCTGTACTTCCCCAAAGCCAGCTG
>NZ_JABMCX010000078.1 GCF_013179505.1 Paenarthrobacter sp. CM16
CTACAAGAACGTCTACGCCGTCCTCTCCGGCACCGCCTCCACCGAGGACGCCGTGAAGAGCATGGCCGAGGAGATCACCAGCGCCAAGGCGAGTTTCTGATCATGGCCACCAAAACAATCCCGCCAAGCCGCGGCCCAGCAAAAACAAGCGGCCGCGACCGCGCAGAGCGGAAGCTCGCGTTCCGCATGACCGCGCCGTCGCTGGTCATCATGGCGCTGGTTGCGGCGGTCCCCATCGGCTACGCGATTTGGCTCTCGCTGAACCAGTACAGCGTCCGCACCGCCGGCCTGTCCCGCTTTGTCGGGCTGGACAACTACATCGCGGCCCTCACCAGCAGCGAATGGTGGGCGGCGTTCGGCCAGACCTTCCTCTTCGCGGGCCTCTCCGTCAGCCTGGAACTCATCCTCGGCACGGCCATGGCGCTCCTGCTCAACCTCGCGTTCAAGGGCCGCGCCGTCCTGCGCACCGTGGTTTTGCTGCCGTACGCGATCATCACCGTGGTCAGCGCCATCACCTGGCAAACCATGTTCCAGCCCAACATGGGCCTGGTCACCAACGTCCTCTCCACGCTGGGACTGCCGGGCGGCGACGTGGTCTGGCTCGGTGAGCACGGCTACGCGATGGCCGTGATCGTCATGGCCGACGTCTGGAAGACCACCCCGTTCGCGGCGCTCATCATCCTGGCCGGCCTGCAGGTCATCTCCGCCGAAACCTACGAGGCCGCGGAACTCGACGGCGCCAGCAAATGGCAGACCTTCGTGAACATCACCCTCCCGCTCCTGCGCCCGGCAATCGTCCTCGCCGCGATCTTCCGCACCATGGACGCCCTCCGCGTCTTCGACCTGCCGTTCGTCCTCACCCGCGGCGCCAACGGCACCGAATCCATGTCCATGCTCGCCTACGGCCAACTGCGCGAAAACCGGCTGGTGGGCGAAGGCTCGGCGCTGTCCATCCTGACCTTCCTCACCGTCATGGTGGTCTCCGTCATCTACATCCGCTTCGGCGGCGGCAACATCCGCGACGTCGCGAAGGAGGAACAATGAGCACGCTGACTGCAGAACGCACGACGCCGGAACTCGCCACAGCGCGCAGGGCGCCGAAGCGCCGCTTGCGCGGGGAATCGAAACTGCACCCACTGGTATGGGTGTTCGTGGTGGCCGTCATGGCTTTCTCGCTCATCCCCTTCTACTGGCTGGTCAACACCTCCCTTAAGAAGGGAGCGAGCCTGTCCAAGGGCGAGCTCTTCCCGAGCCAGCCGACCCTGGAGAACTATCTGGTGGTTTTCCAGAACCCCGAATTCCTCCTGGCCTTGCGCAACTCGGTGATTATCGCCGTCGTAACTACAACAGTGGCGCTGGTATTCGCATCCTTCGCCGCCTATGCGCTGGCCAGGCTGAAGATGCGCCGCAAGGCGATGATCCTGACGCTGATCCTCTCGGTCACCACGTTCCCGGCCATCGCCATCGCGGCCCCGATGTTCTCCATCTGGCGCGAAATCGGCCTGTACGACACCTTGCTTGGCCTCATCATCCCGAAGCTGACGTTCGCCTTGCCGCTGGCGATCTACACGCTGACGTCGTTCTTCAAGGAGATTCCGCGTGAGCTGGAGGAATCCGCGTACATGGATGGCGCCACGCCGTTTGTCGCGTTCCGCAAGGTGATCCTGCCGCTGGCGGTCCCCGGCCTGGCCACGACGGCGATCCTGGTGTTCATCTCCGTCTGGAACGAATTCCTCTTGGCCGTCACGCTGACCACCTCGCCGGAATCACGCCCCGTCCCGGTGGCTATCGCGTTCTTCAGCGGCACCAGCGAGTTCGACCAACCCCTTGGCACCATCAGCGCAGCATCGGTGATCATCACCATCCCACTCGTGATTCTGGTGCTCTTGTGCCAGAAGCGCATCGTGTCCGGCATGACGGCCGGTGCGGTCAAGGGCTAAGCCCGTCACGAAGTCCCCAAACCCCTCACAGACTCTAAGAAACCACCCAAAGAACAGGAACAACGTGAGCATTCAGCAGCAGGCCCCGTCCGCAACCCTCAAGGTAGGAGTTGTGGGCATTGGTTGGGCCGGCCAGCAGCACCTCAAGGCATACAGCAACATTCCCGGCGTCGAAATTATTGCCGTTGCCGGCATGGAGCAGGAGCTTCTTGCCCAGCTGACGGAGGAGTACAGCATCCCTCATGCCTTCGCCCGCTGGGAGGACATGATTGAGCTTGAGGACCTCGACGCCGTTAGCGTCGCCGTCCCCACGTTCCTGCACGCACCCATCGCGATTGCTTCGCTTGAGCGGGGCCTGCATGTGCTGAGCGAGAAGCCGATCGCGCGCAACGCCGTCGAAGGTCAACAGATGGTGGACGCCGCCCGCAAGGCCGGACGCGTGCTGGACGTCGCGTTCAACCACCGCCGCCGCGGCGACATCCAGGCGCTGAAGGAAGTGATCGACGCCGGGACGCTGGGACGTCCGTACTACGCCAAGGCATCGTGGCTCCGACGTCAAGGGATTCCGATGCTGGGCAGCTGGTTCACTAACCCTGAGCTCGCCGGTGGAGGTCCGCTGGCTGATATCGGCGTCCACGTGCTGGACTACTCGCTGCACCTGCTGGGGGAGCCGAAGGTCCTGGCGGTCTCGGCCTCAACCCACTCCGAACTCGGTCCCCGCGGCCTCGGCGGGAACGCCCGCTACACAGCCTCGAACTCCAGCCATAAGTTTGAAGTGGAAGACTTCGCCTCCGCATTTATTCGCTTGGAAGGTGGCGGTACCTTGATCCTCGAAGCCGGCTGGGCAACTTACCGCGACGAGCGTGACCTGATGGACTTCACCGTTTACGGGACCGACGGCGGTGCGGACTTGCGCTCGGTGGGCGCCTCCGAGAACCCGGTTGCCGACGTTCATGTCTTCACCGAGAAGGACGGCGAGAACGCGGACTTCGAGGTGGTGGCCGAACCCGGGCGAGCCCACCAGGCCGTCGTCGACGATTTCATTTCCGCCGTGCGCGGTGGCGAAACTGTGTGGGGAAGCCATGACGGTTCGCTTGCCCTGAGCCGCGCGCTGGTACTCGATGCTTGTTACAAATCCGCCCTCGAACAACGTGAAGTGGTGCTCTGAAAATGACTGATTCGAAATTGAAGATTGTTGTCTGGAACGAGGCCGTCCACGAGGCCCGCAACGAGCCCGCCACGATCGGCGAGATGTACCCCGAAGGGATCCACGGCGCCATCGCTGCCGGGCTCCGCGGTTTCTACCCGGACTCTGAGATCTCCACGGCTACCTTGGCCGAACCCGAGCACGGGCTCTCCGAAGAAGTCCTGGAGCAGACTGATGTGTTGCTGTGGTGGGGGCACATCGCCCATCAGGAAGTCGCTGACGAAGTGGTGGAGCGCGTGCAGCGGCATGTCCTGGGCGGAATGGGTTTGGTGGTGCTGCACTCCGGCCACTTCGCCAAGATCTTCACCCGTTTGTTGGGCACTACCTGTTCGCTGAAGTGGCGCAACGAAGGCGAACGCGAGCTCGTGTGGACGGTCAAGCCTTCGCACCCGATCGCAGCCGGGATTGAGAGCCCGATTGTGATTCCCCAGCAGGAAATGTACGGCGAGCTGTTCGACATTCCGGAGCCCGATGACCTGATCTTCATCAGCTCGTTCACCGGGGGAGAGGTGTTCCGCTCAGGCGTGACGTTCTCCCGTGGCAAGGGCCGGATCTTCTACTTCAGCCCCGGCGACCAGGAATACCCCGTGTACTACCAGCCGCAGATCCAGAAGGTCATCGCCAACGGTGTCGGCTGGGTTGCTCAGCCGGGTGTGTTCCGGGAAGCGCCGGAGGTCAGCAACCCTGCGCGGGGGTGGTTCGAGGAGGCGTAGGGCCACTGGGGTTCTGTTCTCTGGTCCGAGCTGGGTCTGGCCACCCAGGACCTAGGTGTCGTCCTCATGTGTTCTGCTCGGACACTGCCGGAACAGGGTGGTGGCATACCTATTTCCCGGCGCTGCCGGGAGGAGAATCTGGTGACTGAGGGCCTTGCCGCTCAAGGGGGAGGCCAGCAGCGATCCGCCGACGATCTTCTTTTGCCGAATCGTTAAGAACCTTCAAGCCCCGCACGCCTCGCGCTATGACGATGACGAGCGCAGCAACGAAGAGAACGACCACCAGCGCGATGGCCCAGTAGGTACTGGGGTCGTAGCCGTTGGGCCGGAAGATGAGTACGACGAGGAAGGCTAACAAGGCCAGAAACTTACCAAGGGTTGAGCCGCGATAGACAAAGAAGGCGGCATCCTGGGTCGCCTTGCTGGACCGGCCTTCCTTCAATCGTGGTCACCCCTGACTCTTTGGGTTCCTAGTGTGCCCGGACGTCTAGAAGATGAACCTACTCCGGGACGTGCGTGGCTGGGAAGCCTAACCATGTACTGACGCTAACCCAAGGGCCCCGCTGTAGTCATGGGGCGCCTTAGAGGGCTTCCCGACGGATGATGGCGAGTCCATCACGGTAGTTGGTGACGGGGAAGTCCGGGAAGCGCGAGCTGAACTTCGTGGAGTCGAAGATGTTGTGGTGCTCGTAGCGCGGCAACAGTTCCCTAAGTTCCCGTACCTGCGGTGAGAACAGCCCCACTGCGTTGAGAACCCAGCGGGGAACCACTGTGTAACCAGGCTTCCGGCCGAACGCTTCACTGGCAATGGTGGCGAACTCCCGGTAGCTCGGCCGTCGCTGATCGACCGGAAGGTGCCAGGTCTGTCCGAAGGCGTCCGGTGTGTTGCCTAGAAGGGCAAGCGCGCGGCTCGCGTCCGGGGTCCAGATGAGTGTTCGTTGGCGGTCGTCGCGCACCGGGACGCGGGGTTTCTTACCAGCCTTGAGAGGGTCAATGATCAGGGCGTTGGTGAAGCTCTGTGTCTTGCCCGGACCGTAAAACTCCGGAGCTCTCGCGACGAGTACCGGTATGTCGCCCCTGGCCATCTCCTCAAGCACCATTGTTGCCATCTCGGCACGGACTTTGCCTTTGCGTCCGTTGGGAGCGAAGGGAGTCTCTTCAGTCTGCATCCGCTCGTCCTGCGGGTACATGTACGTGTTATCGAAGTAGACGAATTTCGCACCAGCAGTTCGGGATGCTTCCAGCGTATTCCTGAGCATCGTTGGGAACTGGGCCTCCCACAGTTCGGTGTTCGCTGGGAGTCCGGCGGTGAAATAGACGATGTCGCTGCCTTCGACGGCCGCGGTTGTCTGGCTGGCGTCGAGCAGGTCCGCCTTTACGAGGGAGTCTGACTCGTTGACCTTGCGGGGATTTCGACTGACAAGCCGCAGGTCCTCTGTGTACGTGCGGTTTAACTCCTGAGTGAGTTCCACCGCGATCTGGCCGTTCGCGCCCAGTATGGTCTGCACTACAAACCTCCGCTAATCGGATGACATTGGAATCGCAATGCGATATGTTTGCACTGCTTACATCAGCGTAGGAGGCAAAGTTAGCAGTGTCAACATCGACCAAGAGTTACCACCACGGCGACCTTCGAGCGGCCCTGATCGCCGCCGCCGTCGAAGGTCTTGAAGCGGGGGAGCCGTTTTCATTGAGGGCCGTTGCCCGCCGCGCGGGCGTTTCTCCGACCGCCCCTTACCGCCACTTCGCGGACAGGGAAGCACTCGACAGTGCGGTCGCGGTGGAGGGCTTCAAGGATCTCCGGGCGGACCTTGAGGCTGCGTTGGCGCTCCCGACCAAACTGGCTAGTCCGGAGGAAGTAATCGGAGCCCTGGGTGTTGCCTACGTTGGATTCGCGCTCAGGCGACCGGCCGTGTTCCGGCTGATGTTCGGCAACGAATGCGACGAAGAGAACAGCGAGCGTGTGCAAGCTTCCGGGCAGCTCCACGAGATGTTGAACAAAGCGATCGAGCGGCTCTTCCCTGGCGCGCCAACCTCCGGGCTGTCCATCGCGCTGTGGAGCGTGGCCCATGGCCTGGCGTTCCTGCATCTGGATGGCAAGTTGCGTCCTCAATCCGACGACGACGTGGCGGCGCGCGTGAAGTCGGCGGTTTCGGCGATCTTCGCGCTCAGCGACATTAAGCCGGCCCGCTAGGCGAAGCCGGATCCGCACACTTACTTGAGGAGACAGAACATGACCAAGCGAATTCTCCACGTCGTCACCAACGTGGGCCAGTACGACGACCCGTCCCACTCCACCGGCCTGTGGCTCTCCGAGCTGGTTCATGCCTGGGAGGTGTTCGAGGCGCGCGGATTTGAGCAGGAAATCGTCAGCCCCAAGGGAGGGTTTGCTCCGTTGGAGCCGCGATCCCTGAAGTTCCCCAGCTACGACAAAGCGGCCAAATCCTGGCACAACGATCCTGAGCGAATGGCACTTCTCGAAAACACCGCCAGCCCGGAGAACATCAACTCGGCCGACTTTGACGCCATCTATTTCACCGGCGGCCACGCCGTCATGTACGACTTCCCTGACAGCGAAGGACTACAGAAGATCAGCCGCGAAATCTGGGAACGAGGTGGCATCGTATCTTCGGTCTGCCACGGCTACTGCGGCCTGCTCAACATCAGGCTTTCCGACGATACTCTCCTCGTCGAGGGCCGCAAGGTAACCGGCTTCGCTTGGCAGGAAGAAGTCCTGGCCCGGGTGGACAAGCTGGTGCCCTACAACGCTGAGGAGGAGATGAAGAAACGCGGAGCCCTCTATGAGAAAGCACTGCTCCCGTTCGTCTCCTATGCCATCGCTGACGGCAACCTGGTCACCGGACAGAACCCTGGGTCGGCCAGGGCGACGGCAGAGAAAGTTGCCGCGCTTCTCTAAGGCGCCGCGTGGGGTCGGCGGGGCTTATCTCTTGTCTGCGATTTCCATGGCAGCTCGTCGGGACCTGATGATTGCCAGTCCGAAAACGCTGCCTGCAGCGGCCAGGAAGAAGAACAGCACCAGCAGTGGCCCCGACATCCCAGGGAAGAGCGGGTTGCGGCCGGTCAGGAAGATTGAAGCCAAGAGGCCCACCATCGACACGCAGAAAATCAGCCCCAGTGCCTTCTGCATGCGGCCCTGGCGAATTGGCAGTGACTTGTTTGAAGTAGCCATGGATTGATCCTATGCCGACAGGTCCGGTGAGCATCGGGCGCAGCCATTTCACGCCGTGTCTTCAGGCCGTCACGTCGTCGCCTCTCCCAAGATCAGGTACCACTTCCCTGTCTGTGAGGGGTTACAGAAGGTCACCCGCGAAATCTGGGACCGAGGCGGCATCGCATCTTCGGTCGGCCACGGCTACTGGGGGGAAAGAATCCGCGCTTTTCTAAAAAACGTCTGATGGTGACAGGAGATTCGATTGGCAGAGGCGGGGATCAACCAACTTCAGAGAGTGACTGCTGGTCGTTTGGTGCCGCTTGATCAACATCGGCGATGAATTTATTCAGCCACTCGATTGCAGGAGCGACATCAGGTACGACGTCGAGGCCCTCGGCAGCTTCGGCGTAGAGGGTCGCCCAGCCTGCTCCCTCGGTAACTATAGGAGGCCAAATATGGGCCTTTCGGTAGTCGAATAAACGAACACATGTGGCACGGACCGCCGCCAGGTTCAGCTGCTCGCGAGAGCCCAGGAGCTGCAGGTCTATAAGGTCCCGGGCGCGGTCGCTGCCGGATGCGGTGGATGCGTGTATCTTTTGGGCGATTTGGTGGTCTGCCGGCATTACCGCCACTGGACTTGGGGCAGGGAGACCTACAGAAGTGAACATCTCGACGATGCTGGGCGCCAGTGTGAAATCGGGATCGTCAGCATCGCCAATCTCATTGTGGCCGAGTTCGAACGGCACTGTGCACCAGGGCTTCCCCTCGTAATCGAGCTTCACATCGAACGGCTTCATTACATAGGGGGCGGGAATTCCTTTGGGTTTCGGGGCTTTTCGTTCGGCCAACCGGCCAGTGAAACGAGCCCATCCCTGGGCTAGCCGCTCCTCGAAGTCGGCTCGGAAGCTCGACAGTCCTCCTGATCGGGCGGCGTCAAGGTCGCGGGTAAACCTTGTGTCGGAGCCGTATCGCAGCGCCATCGCACTGCCACCTTTTACTGCACCTTCGGGCAGCATCTGGCCGATCACCACTAGGGCCATCGTCGTCCGCCGGCGAAGGGTGAGGCTTGCGTCTACCTCGAGGTTCTTCAACCGCTGGTTAAGGGCGGCAAGATTCCGGGGCGGGGTGTCGTAGCTCATTTGGAGAGCTCCTTCCGCACCCGGTTCCACTCCGCCGTCGTCAGGAGTCCCTCAGTCCGGGCCTTAGCGGCCGCGTCCCGCAGTCGCGTGCTTGGGACTCGGCCGAGGCATTCGAGGAGAGCTTCGCTAAGCTGCTGGGCACGGATCCCCCGGTAGCGTGTAACCTTCGTTCCGGCCTGCGCCTTGGTGACTTTCACATAGGGGGGCATTGTGCGGCGGACCCGACGTTCGGTCCCAACAGTGATCTTTGTAGGATTCACGTCCCCAAGCCCGAGGAGGGCCAGAACGGATTCTCCGCGAAGGTAGGCATCGTCTCCCGCGCGCAATGTCGCTTCGGCGAATTGATCTTCGTCCGTCGGGGGAATGTCGCTCATGCGGTAGAGGCCGTATCCGACGTGATCGAGGCCGCCACGGGCTGTGAGTTTGGGCAATTCGACGGCAGGCACGCCGGCGGTCACGGCATCCGCGGTTGTGACATAACCATGGTTGTCGTAGGCGATCTCCCGCAGCACGTCGCGATATGTTGTCCTCATGGCAAAACAATACCGTAGGCGGTATTGTTTTGCCATTTCTTGCAATCAATTTTGATGTCGTGACTATACCGAAAACGGTATCATTTTGACTCTCCGCAACTTGCTTTGAGGACGCCAACGCAGTCCACTACCCATGCCCACCCGCCTCCAGCCCCGCCCCGACGGCCGCAACAAACGCGTCCGTCTCAGCTGACCGCCTGCTCTTCAGCCACAGCGCCGACGTCCGCCAAGCCAACGGATCACCAACCAACGGACGCCACACCATCCCTGGAGGCAGCGGCGTCCACGGCTCCTCGTTGAAGTGCACCCCGCGGCCGGCCATGATCAACCCGTGAGTGAAGTGCTGATTCCGGGCGTGAACGATAGCCGCCGGCAAATACCCGGCGTCCCGGCACGTGTGCAGGAACGAGTCGTACAACGTCGGGGCCATATGCCGCGGGAAGATGATCAACGGATTTCCTGCCAGGTCACCCAGCGGCACAGCCTCCAATAAAGCCAACGGATGCGAAGCATTCAGAACCACCCCAAGAGCCCGCGTGTACAGTGGCCCTGACTCAAAACCCACGCTGCTCAAAGGGTGACGGACCACCGCAACGTCCAGTTCGCCGTCGCGCAGTCGCTCAACCTGCTCCACGGTGGTGAGCTCGTGCAAATTCAGCAGAACGTCAGGCGCAGACGCAGCAAATGAAGAAACCATCGTGGACAGGGCAACCGGGTTCGTATCCGGCGGCACCGCTACCTGCAGGATGCCCGAAGCGCCAGGTCGGATCCGCCGCATGGACTCCTGCGCCATAGCCACGTGATCCAGCACCCCACGCGCGTGCTCCAACAGCAAGGCTCCTGCTTCGGAGAGCTCCACACCGCTGCGTCGGCGGTGGAACAGCAGCACCCCGAGCTCCTTCTCCAGGTCCTTGATCCGTTGCGACAGCGGCGGCTGGGCCATGTGCAAGCGCTGGGCAGCACGCCCGAAATGCAACTCCTCAGAGAGCACAACAAAGTACTTGAGATGGTGAAGGTCCATCGCCGCACCATACCAGTTTGGTATCAAGACGAGTAGATATTGATGTTAGACGGGTCACATTTACCGATGGTCAGATGGGAGTCAAGAAACCCCAACGAACCAAAGGAATTTCCCCAATGTCCCAAGATGTCCTCTTCGAACAGACCGGCCCCACCGCCATCATCACGCTCAACCGCCCTGACAAGCTCAACGCCTGGACCGAAGCCATGCGCAGCGAACTCATCGACTACCTGGAAGGCCTCAAAGTCAACGATGAGATCCGCACGGTCATCCTCACCGGCAGCGGCCGCGCATTCTGTGCCGGCCAGGACCTGGCCGAGACCGCATCCCTGAACCCCGAGGATCACGAGTCCGCGGAAGCATGGATCGACGGTTTTGACCGGCTCTACCGGGCCGTCCGAAACCTCGACCAGATCACCATCGCCGCGGTAAACGGCGTCGCCGCCGGCTCCGGCTTCCAGTACTCACTCCTCGCAGACCTGCGCGTCGGCGACTCCAAAGTCCGAATGGGCCAACCCGAAGTCCTCTCAGGCATCCCTAGCATCACGGGAATTTGGGCCATGTGGAGCATCCTGGGCAAGTCCAAGACCTCCCAGTTCGTCCTCACCGGCGAGCTGGTGGACGCAGCCGAGGCTCAGCGTCTCGGCCTCCTTAATTACTTGGCGGACGACGGCGGCGTGCTGGCTTACGCCAAGGACCTCGCCGCCCGCTTGAGCCTCCTTCCCCCGGGCGCAGTCCGCCTGACCAAGAACCGGCTGCGCAGCCTGGAAGACGACGACCTCACCGACGCGATGGCAGAAGCCAAGCGCGTGCACCGCGAGGCCTATGGCACCGGCGAACCGCAGCGCGAAATGGCCCGCTTCCTCGCCGGGCGCCGCTGAAGGGACGGGACACCAACGTGAAAACCGCAACCCAAGACCGCTACGCCGAACTGCGGAACAGCCACCGCTGGGAGGTGCCTGAGCTCTACAACATGGCCGTCGACGTCGCCGACCGGCACCCAAGGGACAAACGCGCGCTCATCCTGGAGTCCGCCGTCGAAGGTCAACGAGAGGTGAGCTGGGGCGAAATCCAGGACCGTTCCCGTCAGATCGCCGCCACCCTGCAAAAGGCCGGCATCAAGAAAGGTGACCGGGTCGCCGTCTTGCTGCCCCAGCGCTCCGACACCCCGGCCGCATACCTCGGTGTGCTCCGGACCGGCGCCATCCTGGTCACGATGTCCCTGCTCTGGGCCGCAGAGCCGATCCGCTTCCGGCTTGAGGACAGCGGGGCGTCGGTGATCATCGCTGAAGAGTCAGCGAAGCACCTCTTTGAGGACTATGAGGGCACGTTCATCGACATTGAAAGCCCGGAAATCAAAGAGGCAACCACCGAATTCCAGGATGTCGAAACCAAAGCCGACGATCCCGCCCTCATCTTCTACACCTCGGGCACCACGGGCCGGGCCAAGGGAATCGTCCACGCGCACCGGACCCTCTTGGGCCACAACGAGTTCGAGTACTGCCACCAGATCGGCGACGGCGACGTCTTCTATGGCGCGGGGGACTGGGCGTGGTCGCTCGCCAAGCTCATGGGGCCGCTCCGGCTTGGCGCCACGCACCTGGTTTTCCGGCCCCACGGCGGTTTCGATCCGGCGGCCCTGCTGGAGAGCATGAGCCGCCACCGTGTCACCAGCGCGCTGGTCAACCCCACGTTCCTGCGAAAGATGCGCGAAGACGTGCCCGACGCCGGTACTCGCTTCCCGCTGTCCCTGCGGACGGTTTGTTCGTCCAATGAGCCGCTGACGCCGGACCTGATCACGTGGTTCGAAGCGCAGTACGGAGTGACGTTGCTGGATTACTACGGTTCTACGGAGTCGTACCCGCTGCTGGGCAACTATCCGGACGTGCCGGTCAAGCCCGGTTCCATGGGCCGTCCACTTCCTGGATGGGAGGTCCGCCTGCTGGACGACAACGAACATGAAGTCCCCGCAGGCGAGACCGGTGAGGTCTGCCTCCGGGCGCGCTCCAACCCGCAATTTCCCTTGGGATACTGGAACATGCCGGAGGCGTCCGCCGCCGCATTCGGCGGCGGCTGGTACCACACCAAAGACCAGGCCTACGCGGACGACGACGGCTACTTCTGGTTCCTGGGGAGGACCGACGACGTCATCAAAACGTCCGGCTACCGCGTTGGACCCTATGAGCTGGAGGCAGTCATTCGTGAGCTCGATCCCGTGCGGGACGTGTCCGTCACCGGTGTGCCCGACGAGCTCCGCGGTCAGTCCATCAAGGCCTGGATCGAACTGATGCCCGGTCACGCTGGGGGAGCGGAACTGAGCGAAACCATCGTGGCGCACGTGAAGGAGAACTTCTCCCGCTTCGCGTACCCGCGATTCATTGAATACGTCTCCGCGCTGCCGAAGTCCGCCACCGGAAAAGTCCAACGGGCCCAGCTCCGCGAACTCCCACACGTTGTAGCCTCTCCCCGCTTAGAAGGACAACAATCATGAATACGATGACCCAGAAAGTAGCTGACACCGAGTCTTCCCCCCGGCGCAGCCTCAAGCGCGTAGCCGCGGCGGCCGCCGTCGGAAATTTCGTCGAATGGTTCGACTCCGCGGCTTATGCGGTCATGTCCGTCACCATTGCGAAGCTCTTCTTCCCGGATTACTCCACGACGGCGTCACTTCTGGCCGTGTGGGCGATCTTCGCCGGCGGCTTCATTGCCAGGCCGCTCGGGGCGGCTTTCTTTGGACGCTATGGTGACCGGATTGGTCGAAACAAGATGCTCGGCCTGTGCGTGCTGATCATGAGTGCGGCGACGTTCTGCATTGGCATCCTGCCGACGTTCGCGGTGATCGGCATTTGGGCCCCGATTCTCTTGTTCGTATTCCGCGCCGTTCAGGGCTTCACGACCGGCGGCGAATACACGGGATCGTCGGCGTTTATTGTTGAATACGCTCCGGAAGGCAAGCGGGCGACGTACGCAAGCATTATCCCGGCCACCGTCGGCCTGGCTTCTGTGGCAGGTGCGTTGCTGGGCGCCGCGATCACCGCGACGTTGAGCACTGAAGACCTCCAGGCCTGGGGCTGGCGTATTCCGTTCCTGCTGGCTGCGCCGCTGGGCCTGATCGGACTGTATATACGGTCAAAGGTTGACGACACCCCCGTGTTCCGTGGTCTTGAGAAGACGGGCGAAGTGGCAAAGCGGCCTTTGGGCGATGCCATCCGCATGTGTTCGCGCCAGATCTTCACTCTCTTCGGTTACAGCATCACCAACGCAATCGCGTACTACCTGATGAGCAGCTACATGATTGCGTACATGACCTCGAGCCTTGGGTATTCCTCGGCCGAGTCCATGATCACCAGCGTGATCACGATGCTGGTGTACACGGCGGTTTGTCCTCTGGCTGCACGTGGAAGTGACCGCTACGGCCGGAAACGGATGCTGCTGGTGGCCTGCGTGGGCTTCGTGGTGATGACCATTCCGGCGTTCTCCATCATGCCGCTGGGTCTCGGATTCGCGATCCTGGGAACGAGCGTCCTGGGTGCGTTGGTCGCCGTGATCGGAACGTCCAACGTGCCGGCGCTGGTGGAGATGTTCCCGTCATCGGTCCGGGCATCCGGCTCAGCGATTGGTTACACCCTGGCCTACGTGCTGTTCGGTGGAACGGCTCCCTTTGTAGCCACCGGTTTGGTTGCAGGCTTTGGCTCACCGCTGGCTCCGGCCTTCTACCTGATGGGAATGGCATTGGTCTCGGCGGTGGTGGTGGTCCTGTTCTTCCGGGAAACCAAGGACCTGTCACTGTCGCGGACCACGGTTCTGTAAGTTCGTTTGGCTTGATGGGGGTTGGGTTGGGTGCTTCTCAGCGCCCAACCCAACCTTTTGCATAGCCCCGGGACGAACTTCGGCGCTTCAGCATGTTTACTCCGCCTGGGTCTTTGGGCAGCTTGGCGGGTTTCGAGTCTCTCAAGGAATCTGGCTCTGCGGTCATGAGGTCCCCAAGGCTGCGATGATGCGAGCTTCCGCGTCGGGATGCAGTAGGCCCCTCTCACGGGCTTGATGAGTGGCCTCGATAAGTCGGTCGGTCATAATCCTGCCGCGGGCACCAAGGATGGCGCTTTCGACAGTCATAGCCGGGACACCTTCTATGCTGTCTCGCTGATCCTCAGGCACGGCACGGCGGATAACTTCTACGGTCCCGGGGAGTTGGGCGCGTACGCGACGGCTGGATGCCACTCGAATTCGTCGCAGGTTGACCTGCGCCAAGTGGTGAGCCGCAAGGACTGCTTCGTCGGCTAGGACAGCGCCTTCTCCGACTAGGGCAACGGCCTGCGCGTACTCATCAAGCTCACCGGCGGGTGCTTCATCCATCCTGTAGACGCCTTGGCCGAGCCTGGTGAGAGCCCCCCGCGCAGCAAGCTTTCGCAGCTCCACTGTTGGAACTCCCGCGGCCTCTGCAGATCGGCTCGTCACTACTCCGTGGGTCTCGAAGGCCAACTCGCGCAGTGTTCGACGATAAGTCATTCCCGCCACCTCCCCTCGGTCCCAAACGTACCATTATTGGTACGGAATTGTCATGAAACTTCCCTGATGAACGCCTCTACCCGCGTGAACACTTCAGCCTGAACTTGTTGAGAGGCACGCCAATCATTGGGAATCTGCAAGGAGTGATCGGCCCCCGGCACCTCAAAGAACGTGCCGGCAGTTTCTGACTTACGTCCGCCGTCCCACAGTTTGTCCTGGGAACCACCGATAAACAGGTCATCCTTTGACGATGCACGGATGGTGCTTCGGACCTGCTCGTCTGTGAGCAAAGGTGTCAGCCAGATCCCTGGGATTCGGGCCTCCTCGGCCCAAGGAATGGACAAAGTGCTGAATGACTTTGCCACAATCAACCGCTGATGGGAATCGGGTGCGGCAGCAAAAGCCTGCCTGGCGGCGTTGGCCGCAAATTCGTGTGGGTCAGTACTGGGCGAATCGTCAGAGGTCCACCGGACAGCCTGCACATGCCAGCCCAGGGCGCCCAGCATTTCACCAATCCAGAAGAGGACGGGTCCCTCCACCGGATATCCGGAACCGGGCAGCAGAACAGCTACTTTGGGTTGCTCCGAGTTATCAGTGGTGGCTTTTGCCCAGGTGAAAGACTCCATAGGGGGATGCTACTTGGCCGCTGTTTTGTCCTCGCTGAGGGCCTAGAAATTGATAGTTACGTGTCATGAACTGTCGGTCTCGTCTTTTACACTGAGGACAAATGCCCAGAGAAACCATCTGAGGCTCGTGTTTTGGGGGAGAACAGATGACAGAACCGGTGACGTGGAAAGCCATGTCCCCAGCCGAGGTCTGTGATCTTATGGACTTCCGGGCTGCCGCTGACTGCAACCCGAAGAGTCTCAGTGCGATGTTCCAGACTCCCCAGGGCGTTGAGATCGACCGGAAGCTGGGGGACTAACGTGGCCAGCGCAAAAGGGCGCCAATCCCGCGTCCCCAACCGTCCGGCGTCGAATCATTCCCTGGAAAAAGACCAGCCGACACCGCTCATCAAGCCTGGAAAGTATGCCGTCCTTGACGGTGTTGAGTATCAGATCCTGCGCCGGGGAGATGCTTGGGTGTTGTTGACGGATCAGCCAACGCCGGGTTTCAGTGCTTGGGGCAAGCACGGATACATCCGGGAGATCGGTCCGGGGGAGCAGTTGGAGTGCCATGACATCAAGCATCGTGGCATGTACCGGGGCTTGATCATCGAAGTCCATCGGAGTGGCCCACACGGATTCTTGGTGAGTAGCCTGGACCCCTCGGCAGGCGACGAAGGGTTTGAAGGCTTTGATCCCCGTGACCGGGATCAGGAAAAGAATATCCCTCATGATGACCCGGACCTCTTGTTCAGCACTGTCCGGACGCGGGTGCCGATGCCTTGGGCTGAGCGGACACCAGTCGAACGGGCGACGTTCGACTGGAACGATTTCCGGGACAGGCTCGCAGTAACGCTCCGAGGCTTAACGGACCGTGCCATTCTGATCATCACCTCCAGCGTGTACCCGAACAGGTATGTGCAATTCGCGAGGCAGGGCGACCGTCTTGAAGCAGAGGCCCCGGGAAAAGATGTCGTGGCTAACGCCGTCGAGTCCGTGCTCAACGGCAGCGGTTGGCAGGCACCCGGGGTTGGGCAGCCGAACTGGTCCTCTGTCCTCCCGCTTCCGGCGTTGACCTCCGAGTTCCGTGAGCTCGCGGAGCGGTGCGTGGCCGCGTTGCGAAACTCCTACGGCGTCAAGAGTCCGGACGACCTCAGCTATCGGGCCTGGCGTGAGGCAGAACTGATGGCACCAGGACAGACTTGGTCGGCGGAACGGGTAGCCGGGATGGATCCAGGTTCCACTTCCCTGGAACTCCCCGGACTGGGGCTGGACTCGAACCGACTCGACTCAACGGGGACAGTGGAACGGGAGCGGCAACCCACCCTATGGGTCAGCTCCTTGGATCACCCTTTGGTCGAGGAGATTCTCGGCACCCCGCCCATGAAGGCGATCAACCCTCGGGTGAAGCTGAGCCTGCTCACTCACCCTGACGGTGTTCTGGAATGGAGGTTCCTGGCGGGGACGAAGGTCATCGCGGTGACCGATGATGGCACCCTGGAATTGCGTCATGCCGGCTCCAACCCAACGAAAGTAGTGGCCCGGGCTGACTCTGTTCGGCCCTTCGTCCTGGACCTGGTGCAGGGGATGCTCTGGCCGGAGAAGCAGGTAGCCACCTTTGAGGATGCGTCCGGGGTTGGTGTAAAAGTCGGCCCCAATGGCAAAGAGATTCGATGGGGACGCGGTCACTGGGTGGATTTCATCGGCGGTTTCGAGACCTTCCGGGCGGCCTACCCCCTGATTCACATGCTCAATGCCACCGACGCCGAGATTGTTCAGTCAATCGAGGCCGCTGACGGTCGACCCGTTTTCAGGGTGGGTGAGTCGTTGAAGGATGCCGCTGCCGCGGCCGGGTACAACTTCAACTTTTTCAGCTACTCCGCTTGGAGGGTCTGGCTGGAGAGGGCAAAAAGCGAAAACCAAGAAAAAGGGGGAAACACGTGACCTGGAAATCAATGACGGCTGCCGAGGCCTGCGACATCATGGACTTCTGGATCGCGGCCCCATGGCCGCTGTCAGAGGCCGAGACCCAACAACGTGCTGTGGAGCGGTTCGGGTGGACCACCGAAGTCGAGAACGGCAGGTCTTACCTGATGAACACAGTTTCCAACTTCACGTTCCCTGACGTCATGACCATCGAAGTCAAGAACGTCATGAGGGCAATGAGCCTCGATACCTCGGACAGCATCCGGGACATCACGCCGGAATTCACTGATTTCCTCAATGATGCTTTCACCCTCATGGTTCGCGAAGGCCAAGC
>NZ_JABMCX010000079.1 GCF_013179505.1 Paenarthrobacter sp. CM16
GGATCACCGCTCTTGGGCAGTGCCAACAGCACTTGCTCATCCTCGGGGGACAACGCAACACGGTTGCCTTGGGCGTCAATGAGCCCGGAACTGCGGACGGTGGAACCGTCGATCCTGGCGTTAAGCGTTCCGGCGGCCTGACCCCGCGCCTCCAGCGGGTCCGGCTTCCCCGAAGGTGAGGAGGGAAAGTTCGACGGCGGCCTGCCGAAGTCGTTCGCACGGCTGGACGCCTGCTCAAGCTGCCTGTCGAGCTGCCTGTTGAACACCATGTCCATGGAGGCGTAGCTGACCACACCCACCGCCCCGCAGATGGCGACCAGCAGTGCCATCGCCACCAGGACCAGCCGGGTGCGCAAATGCCAGGTGGAGGGGTTCAGCCAGCTCCGGCCGGACTTTCTGGCCACCCCTGAAAGTGTGCTCAACGCCTAGTCCGCGGGCTTGATGACATAGCCGGCACCGCGGATGGTGTGGATCATGGGCGGATGGTTGGCTTCGATCTTCTTGCGAAGGTAGGAAATGTAGAGCTCCACGATGTTGGCTTGCCCACCGAAATCGTAATCCCACACGCGGTCCAGGATCTGGGCCTTGCTGATCACACGTTTGGGATTCTCCATGAGGTAACGCAGAAGCTCGAACTGGGTTGCGGTGAGGGGAATGTCCTCGCCGGCACGGGTAACTTCGCGGGTGTCCACGTTCAGGGTGAGATCACCCACCACCAACTCCGCGGTGTCCATGGCAGCGACGCCGGAACGCTGGACCAGTCGGTGGAGGCGCAGGAGGACTTCCTCCATGCTGAAAGGTTTGGTGACGTAGTCGTCGCCGCCGGCGGCCAATCCGACGATCCTGTCCTGCACGGCGTCCTTGGCGGTAAGGAAGAGGGCGGGCACTTCGGGGGCGAAGGCGCGGATGCGGTTGAGGACCTCTACGCCGTCGAATCCGGGCAACATGACGTCCAGCACCAGGACGTCGGGCCGGAAATCCTTGGCAAGCTTCACAGCTTCCGGACCGTCCTCGGCAACGGCTACCGACCAGCCGGCCATGCGCAGTCCCATGCTCATGAGTTCGGCAAGGCTGGGTTCGTCATCCACCACTAAGGCGCGGATCGGCGAACCGTCCGGGTGGGACAGCTGGGGAAGGTTGTTGGTCATGGAGTGCGAGGAGGCCATGGGACAACTCTCTGTTCTGCTGATTAGCGATCGCTTTGCCGATCCTGTGAGGACGCTGTGAAGTCAACAGTAACGAGATGGGAGTCAAGGGGCGGGTAGCGTCCGGAAAATACGCTTTCTACGGCTTGTAGCAGATTTTCATGCGAAAATTCCTGAAGAAGGCCGTCCGCGATTGGACAACAACTGTTTCAGATCGTGAGATTCCGTAGGTGCGCCGTTCGCGGGAATGAAGATGCACATCATGCCTCATCAGCCGAAGAATATTCACTGGATGGCGATTATTTCCTGCGCGAGCCGAATGAAATGGCGTTCATTTATCCCCTCGGCTGAATTGTGATTTACGGCACAATAGACCTCTCCGTCTCAAAATGTGGACGGTTCTGCGCTTTGTTACTTGCGTGTTGCCATTGTTACGTTGCACACTTCCAATGTGAACAAGAACTCAACAGCACCTGCAGCCGCAGCAACCTGGCCCAGCACACCCGCTGGCCATGATGACCGCTGTTGTCGAATGCAAGCCTAACTTTCCACCCCAAGAAGTTTCAGGCATTCGCCCCCTAGCCCAGCGTTGGGCGCCCCTCCCCAAACTCATTGCGGGGACAACCAGCATTCGAAGCCGCGATGACGGCTATTCACTTTTGAGGTAAGCACTCCATGTCAGTTGCATCTGGATACGTCCACATCTCCGTCCGTAACGCCAACAAGGCCGCGTCGAACGCAGGGCTCCGCCCCGGCTTCGGCAACCGCCCCGGCTACGCCCCCGCCCAGCAAGGTGCAGGCCAGCAGGCTCCCGGTTATGTTCCGCAGGGTTACAACCCCAACTCCTATGGCCAGTTGCGCGCCGTACCCGCCGCCGAGCCGGCACCCATGACTGCGCCCACGCCGGTCATTGCCCAGTCCGACAGGCTCCGCCCCGTCGCCAACGACAATGTGGCCCGCGGCTTCGTGCTCTACATGGGCATTGATGAAGAGACCGCAGCGGCCGCAGGCACCTCCATCGCCAAGCTGGCCCAGGAAATCCGCGCCTATGCGCAGTCCCTCGTCACCGGCGCAGAGAGCTATGCTGCCGTGGCAGTAGCCCCCGCCGGCGCGCCCGGGTCCGCACTCGACGTCGTGCGTTCCACCTTTGGTGACCCCACCGTCACCGCCCGCCAGCGCACCGAAACCGCCCGCCCGGCGCCGCAGCAGGAATCCCGCCCCTCCGGCGTGCTGATCGACCTCGCCCGCCGCGAAGTGCACCTTGACGGCGAATCGCTGAACCTGACATTCAAGGAATTCGAACTCCTCAACTACCTCGTGGAGAACGGCACCCGCACCGTGGGCCGCGACGAACTCCTTGAAGGCCTGTGGCGCAACGCCGAAGAGGTGCCCAACGAGCGCACCATCGACGTCCATATCCGCCGCCTCCGCTCCAAGCTGGGGCGCCTTGCCAACACTGTTCGCACGGTCCGCGGCCAGGGCTACCGCTTCTACGAGCACCCCGAGGTCATCGTCTGGGCCGCTCCGGAATACTCGATCTAAGTAGTACTACTGCAGCCGAAAGGCGGCAACATCCCTCTGCGCCTGCGCTCATTCTTCGCGCGACAACGGCGCTGTCGGGATATGCCGCCTTTCGGCTTTTTCGTGCCCTGACGAGGATTGGCCTCCGCGGCTGAAGGGTCCGGGGCGCCAGGTTGTGTGCGGCTACCACCTACATTGGCTGGAGAGGCCCCCTGGCACGCCCGCTGCCTCCGCGTGTTCGGGGCGTATGGAGTTCAAAGTAGGTGGTGGGGGGCGGGTGCGTGGGGTCGTGACCCTGTTTGATGCGCCGGAAGCCCTGGGGCAACCGCATCAGGTTGCTAATAGCCTGTTCTATTCTCAAAGAAGGTCAGGAACCGCCGCGAGCCGGGGGGCGGATAGGGTTGTTTCATGAGCGACCACCACATCAAGCGCCTCGTGATCATGCGGCATGCCAAGGCTGACTGGCCCATGGGTGTACCTGATCAAGAGCGTCCCCTTGAAGAACGGGGCCACAGGGAGGCTCCGCTCGCGGGCAGATGGTTGCTCCAGCAGGGTGTGGTGCCGGACTTCATCCTCTGCTCATCTGCGCTGAGGACCCGGCAGACCTGCACTTGGGTCTGTGATGAGTTGGGCGATAAAGCGCCGACGCCGAAACTCGAGGACGGCCTGTACTCAGCCTCCGCCAACCGCATGTTGACGGTCATCAATCATGTCCCCGATACCGTCACCACGTTGATGATCATCTCGCACATGCCCGGCGTCCAGGATCTCGCCATGCATTTGGCGTCGCGCGATTCGGACCACGATGCCTACATGGATGCCGCTACCCGCTACCCAACGAGTGCGTTGACGGTAATGGAGACGGAGAAATCCTGGGCCGAGTTGGACGGTCAGGACGCGCGGCTGACGCACTTCACGGTGCCCCGCGCGTAGGGCCGCAGCCGAAGCGCCGGTGCCTGCTGGAACGCTCGGCTATTGCCGGTTGCCGGGATCGCCATAGGCCAACTGGGGCATGCACATGCATCGAATCTCGAACACAGGCAGGCCCGCTGCTTCTTCCCCGTGACCGGTCGCGATCAGGTATTCGCCGTCGAACATGTACACCGGCAACTGTGGTGCCATGTATTCGTTGTAGCGGCTGGGGTAGACCCATTGCCCGCGGATGTCGAAGGCCGGTAGAGCATAGGGATCGCGCCGGTTGTGGGCGCTCGGATAGAGTCCGTCGTCGATCATGAGGTAACTGACCAGGCCGTAGGTGTGGTGGTGGTTCATGTCCGTGGGAAAGAGGATTGCTTCCACAGTAGGGCCCCTTCAGAAGTTTCGACGATCGCGCACAGGGCGGCGCGGACAGCTAAGTAAGGTTAGCCTAAGCTAACAGTGCACTGAGCGTCGAATGTTCCACTGTGTGACATTGGTCAACCCTGCGGCAGGGGCAACTCTTCTGCGGCCACGTCCCTCAACATGTGAACTGCTTGCCTGATGGCGGGGCTGGCGGTCATCGTCTTTCGGTACACCACGCCCACGGAACGTTGCTGGACGGGGTTCATCACGGGAATCGCGACCACGGCAGGCGGGAGCGGCGGCCTTCCGAGGCGCGGGACAAGCGCCACGGCGACCCCCTGCTCCACCATGGCGATGTGCGTGGAGAAGTCGGGATCGTAAATCCGGATATCGGGAACGCGGCCCAGTCCGGCGAAGATCTGCAAGAGGGCCTCGTTGCAGATGGCCCCCGCCGGGGTGCTGATCCACGTCTGGTCCAGTAAATCTTCACGCTCGACGGCGGCGCGGGAGGCGAGCGGGTGGGTGCTGTTGACCAGGACATCCGCTTGGTCGACGCAGAGGTCCTCATGCACCAGGTTCTCCGGAATCACCAGCGGCACGGAGTTCCAGTTGTGGACTACAGCCAGTTCCGCCTCGCCAGTAGCCACTCGCTGGACTGCTTCGCGGGGGTCTTCTGCCAGCACCGTGACCTTCACGGAGGGGTGGGTGGCCGCCATGCGTCCAAGCATGGGTCCCACGAGCCCCCGGCAAGCGGTGGAGAATGCCACCAGCCTCAGCAGGCCCGACGGCTTCGCGGGATCAGCCAGTAAGGTCGCTTGGAGTTCCTCCAGTTCCCCCATGATCCGGCGGCCGTAGCCGGCCAATGCCAGTCCGCGCTCGGTCAGGAGTACGCCACGGCCATTGCGCTCCAAGACGGTAACGCCGGTCTGCTTTTCCAATTTCTTGATCTGCTGGGAAACGGCCGATGGGCTGAACCCCATCACGTCCGATGCCGCAATGACGGAGCCGTGCTGTTCCACGGCCACAAGCGCCCGCAACGCCGAGATATCAATCATGAAGCAAATCTACGCTGTTCCATGTCGAATTCACCGCTGGTGCTTCATGTTAAAGCGAGTCAGAGTGTACTTGTGAACCTTCGCCACTCTGCCCTCGCCGTCATGGTCGCCGTCCTCTGGGGCATCAACTTCGTCGCCATCGACCTCGGCCTGCACACCAATGGCAGGGAAGTTCCTCCGCTGCTTTTCGTCGCAATGCGCTTTCTCCTCGTCGTTTTCCCGTTCATCCTGTTCATCCGTAAACCGGATGTGGGCTGGAAGGCGATTGTCGGCGTCGGGCTGTTCATGAGCGCCGGCCAATTCGGACTCTTGTATCTGGGAATGGCGCTCGGGATGCCTGCGGGTTTGGCTTCGCTGGTCCTGCAGGCACAGGTTCTGTTCACTATCCTGCTGGCCGCGAAGTTCCTGGGGGAGAGGCCCAGCCGACGTCAGTTGGCCGGCGTGGTGCTCGGCATCGCGGGGCTGGGCGTGGTTGCACTGGGACGCAGTGCTGTGGCGCCGGTCCTTCCTCTCATGATTGTCCTGGCCGCAGCTTTGTCCTGGGCCATTGGCAACGTGGTGGCCAGGCATTCGAAAGCTGCCTCCGGTTTGGGCCTGGTGGTGTGGTCGGGGGCCGTGGTTCCGGTTCCGCTGGCGGGGTTGTCGTTGGTGGTGGACGGGCCGGGGACCGTGTGGGCGACACTGACGGACCTGCAGCCTGCCACCATTCTCAGTGCGATCTACACGGCCGTGTTTGCGTCCTTGATCGGTTACGGCATCTGGAACCGGCTGTTGTCGCTGTACCCGAGTTCCGACGTCGTGCCCTTTACGCTTTTGGTCCCTGTGGTAGGGATGACGGCCGCGTGGCTGGTCCTTAACGAGATCCCGACGCTGACCGAAATCATGGGCGGGCTGATATTGCTCCTTGGTGTTGCCACTGCCGTGCTGGGTGCCGGGCGCACAATCCGTCCGGAAACGCCCGTTGCGGGGCCTGCTCTGCGCCTTTAGACCTCGGGAAAGCGCGTAGAGCGGGACCCGCAACGCGGGGGTGGTTGTGTTGTGGGGCCTGTTTTGCGCGTTCCGATGCCGGGGATGTGTGTAGAGCGGGCCTCGCAACGCCGGGTGGTTAGCGTTTGGAGGCAGGTTTGCGTTGGGAGGAAGCGCTCGACGCCGGTCGCTTGCCTGGCGCTGTTGGCGTACGGGGCGCCGGGCGCTTGGCGGGGGTACCCGCGCGCGGGGCGGGTTTGCGCGGCGAGGAGGTGCGCTTCGTCGTTGTCGGGGTTCGCTTGGCAGGAACAGCGGCACGCGACCCAAACGAGGGCACCACTGCTCCGAGGAACAACACTGCCAGGGTCCCCAACCCGGCGACGGCGGCAAGGTAGAAGTAGATGTCCGAATCCCGGGTGCTCACCGCGCTGCCCAAAGCGTTGGCATCCTGGTTGAAGGCGATGCCCCACATCCGCAGGAAAGCGATGCTGCAACCAATGAACACGCTGGTGCCCGCTGCAGCCAGCAGGACCACCAAGTATCGACGGCGGTTGAAGACCTGGACGAGCGAGGCCAGATAGCAGATCAGCACGGAGCCCAGGAACAAGTACAACACCAGTTCCTCGAGCACCACAGCGGCCATCACCAAGAGCCCCAGGGACACAAAGGCGGCCACGACCGCAAGCTTTCCGCTGTTCCCCATGTGACGCATGAGGTTAATCATCGCCGACCCAGTGGCCACGCCACGCCGTCGTACATTGCAGTTGAATACCGTTGTGAGGCCCGCTCTGCGCCCTAAAGACCAGTGAGAACGTGCACAACAGGCCCCACAACGGGGTGGCCAAAGCTACTTGATGACATACCCGTGCATGATGGTCATCACGGCGGCCACGCTTTGCTCGCGGGTCCGTTCAGGGTTGTAGGTCTGCCGGTCGAGGCCAACCACGAAGATCGCGCCGAAGATCGCCGCCTCCAGGGAGCCGCGGGCAATGGACTCGTTCACCTTGTACCCGGACGCAACGCTTTCCACCGCGGAACCAATCACGGCCAGAAGCTCGGCGCGGAGTTCGGCGAACACAGCACTCCATTCGCCGGGAGTCCGCCAGATTTCGCTGACCCAGAGGCGGGCGAAAGAAGGGTAATCGTCCATGAACTCCATGGCCTGGCCCACCATGTTGTTCATGGATTCCAGGGGGTCGTTGGCCTTGCCGCGGACGTCCTGAAGCCGGACCAGCATGATGTCCACACCGTGCCGCAGCAACTGGGCGATCAGGTCCGATTTACTGCCGAAGTTGTAATAGACAGTCCCCTTGGACACTCCGGCGGCGGCGGCAATCTCGTCCACCGTCACTCCAGCCGCACCGCGCTCGCCGATCAACTCCATGGAGGCCTCGAACAGGCGCTGTTTGGTGGCGTTGGTTCGGCCGGGGCGGAGCTTCTTCTCACCGGCCGCGGCGGCGCCTGACGCCGCGGGGGCGGCTGACTCGGCAGGGGCGGGCTCGGTGGTGCCGGCCGCGGCGGCGCCTGACTCGGCAGGGGCGGGCTCGGTGGTGCTCATACTGCGATCTCCGGCTTCAGCGTCTTCAGGGTCCACACCTTGTGCTTGCGGACGGCGAGCGTGGACAACGCCATTCCCAGCAAAGTGTATCCAAGCAGGCCAAGGACGGTAGGCCAGATCATGCTGAGCTCACCACCGTAGATCAGGTGCCTCATGCCGGTGACCACGTAGCCCATGGGCAGGACCTCGTGCACCACATGCAGCGGCATCGGCGTGGTCTGCCACGGGAACGTACCGCCGGAGGACACCAGTTGCAGGACCAGCAGGATCAGCACCACGAACTTGCCCGGTGTCCCCATCAGCGCCACGATGCCCTGGATGATCGCGCTGAAGGCCATCACTGCGGCCAGCATGAACAGCCACATCCCCACGGGGTGTGCCGGGTTCAGGCCAAGCCCCAGGTTCACCACGAGGGTGAGGATGGTCGCTTGCAGTACTGAGACCACGAAGAACGGCAACCAGCCTCCGACGGCGATTTTCCAGGCCGGGGCGTTCGACGCCAGTGCCCGTTGGGTGATGGGCCGCATGGCTTGGACCAGCATGAACACGCCGATCCATAGAGCCAGGGTCAGGAAGAACGGTGCCAGGCCTGCGCCGTAGGAGCCGGCTTTTGCCTGCGAGACATTGTCCACGGCAACAGGGTCAGCGATCACCTTGGACACACTGTTCTTTTGCTCATCGTTGGGGTTGGGAATGTCCCCGGCACCCTTTGCCAGTTCGGAGGCCAGGGTGTGGGACCCATCGGCGGCCGTCACTGCGCCCGTGGCAAGCTGGCTGGCGCCGTCGTCCAGTTGGTGGGCGCCGTCGTCGAGCTTGGCAGCGCCGTCCAAGGCAGTCTGTTGCCCGGCGGCCAGTGTTGCCGCGCCGGTGTTGAGTTGGCCCGCCCCGGCAGCGGCCTTCGAAATGGCATCTGTGAGTGTTGGCGTGGCAGCGGCGAGCTTGGAGGCACCGGCACTTACAGCGGCTGAACCGTCCGAGAGTTGCTGGATCTTGGCGGCGTCGCCGGAGATCTTTGCCTTGGCGTCCGTCACGGGGCTCGAGGCCGCGGCGGCGTCGAAGTCAGCAAGGACCTTCGCCGCCTGCTCCTGGGTGAGCACGCCGGCCGCAACCAGCCGGGCGTTGGACTCGACCACTCGGTTCCGGAGACCCTTGTCCGCCGCTTCCAACTGCCCGACGACGTCCTGGACTTTAGCGTTCAGCTCGGCGTTTCCGGCCGCCACCTGGGCGGCGCCGTCGGCAAGCTTCTTGGAGTCGGCAGGCAGGGTTGCCGTTTTGTTTTTCAGTTCGGTGAGGCCGGAACTCAGCTGGCTGGCACCGTTGTTGAGCTGGACGGCGCCGTCGCGTAGCTTCGTTTGCCCGGCCACCAGTTGATCGGCGCCGGTCACCAGTTGGGTGGTTCCGCCATGGAGGGTGGCCGCGCCGTCACTGAGTTTTCCCACGCCCGTGGCCAGCTCGGAGGCGCCATCAGCAGCCTTCACGATGGACGCGTGGATGGTGCCGAAGCCGGTGAGGAGCTGATTGGCTGTTTCCTCACCCACTTCCTTGGCCACGGTGGAGTGCACGGCGGTGGTGAGCTTGTCCACGATGGTGCTCAGGAGGTAGTTGTTGGCATCGTTGGTGGTGACGTGCAGCATGGCCTGGTTGGCGGCGTCGAAGCTGCCGGGGGAGACCAGGTTGGCGGAGAAATCCTTGGGGATGCGCAGCGCGAAGGCGTACTCGCCCGTACGAACACCGGCATCTGCGTCCTCGGCGCTGGCCACCTGCTTCCAGTTGAAGACGTGGCCCTCCACCAGGCTGTCGGCCACCTTCTTGCCGGCCTGCAGCTCGGTGCCGTCAGATGACGTGGCTCCCGTGTCCTCCACCACCAGGGCGGCGTCGATCTGGTTCAGGTTGCCGTACGGATCCCAGTTCGCGTAAAGGTACACGGCGCCGTACAGCAACGGAACCATGGTCAGGGCGAGGATGGTCAGCTTGGGCAGGAGCCCGCCGGTCATGCGCTTGAGTTCGGAGCGGGCGAGCCGCAGAACAGTCACTTTGCAGTCCTTTGAAGGTCTTTGGATTCAGGGTCGGCCGCTGATTGGTGAGCCGCGGGAGTTTCGAGCGTTTCCGGTTTTTGGGGCACCGGCCCGGCAGCATGTTTTGCCCTGGGTTCGACGACGGTGGCTGGCTTGGGCTCGACTGGCTCGACGGCGGTGCTCTCCGCCTCCGGTTCGGGCGGATGTGTCACTGAGTTGCCGATTATCGCGGCGGCTCCGGTCCAGTTGTCCGGGAGGGCACCGACGACGGCGACGACGGCAAGCGGCCGCCCGGCGTCGGACGCCAAAGCCTGAAGCCGGGGCAACCACGCTTCCGGATCCGCGCTGTGGCGGTCGGGGGAGTCCACCACCAGCAGGTCCGTTGCCGGATCAGCAAGGGCCAGGGCGGTCAGGAGTTCGAGGCGGCGGGCGGCGGGAATCTGTTCTATCCAGAGGCCTGCAATGTCTTCGAAGCTGTTGACCTTCAGCCACGGCTTGCTCAGCAAGGCGCCGCGGTAACGGCGGGGAATGAGGGAGAGGTCCTCGGTGACGAGGTCGCGGACGCTGAGGTGTTGCTCGGGCTCGTTGACGCCCGGTGAGTCCACCAGGGCGCTGGCGAGGCGAATCTTCTTGGTCTTGGTGGTGGTGTCCCAACTGAGGACGCCATTGCTTGGCTTCATGCGGCCGCTCAAGGCCAACGCCAAAGCTGTCCGCTGGTCCTGGCCTTCTCCGGCGACGAGCAGGAGTTCGCCGCGGCGGACTTGAAGCGACGTTGCCGGAAGGAGATCGCCCCGGCGGCCGTTGATCTGGAGTTGCTGTACGGACAGCACAATGAAGCCTTTCGCAGAAATGGTGTCTGCTGAAAGTCTAACTAAACTGACCAGTCAGTTCAAATAGGAATTTAGAGGCCGTACTTTTCCAAGAGCCTGAGCCACACTTCGCTGATGGTGGGGTAGGACGGAACCGCGTGCCACAGGCGGTCCAGGGTCACTTCACCAACGATTGCGATGGTGGCCGAGTGCAGCAGCTCCGCAACACCCGGGCCTACAAACGTAGCCCCGAGGATGACGTTGCGGTCCTCATCCACCACGATCTGGGCCCAGCCCTTGTAGTCAGGGGAGTGCAGTTGGGAGCCCGAGACGTTGATGGGGAGTTCCACGCCCGTGACATTCTTTCCCTGCAGCAACGCTTGCTCCAGGCTTGGTCCCACTGAGGCAACCTCGGGATCGGTGAACACCACGCTGGGAACCGCGTGATCGTTGGCGGTGTGGGCCCACGGGCTCCACGGTTCGGGTGAGCCTTTGAGCTTGCCACTGGCCCGGGCCACAATGGCATCACCGGTGGCACGGGCCTCGTACTTGCCTTGGTGCGTCAGGAGAACCTTTCCTGCTGCGTCCCCGGCGGCGTAAAGCCAGAGCCCACTGGTGCCATCGCTCGCAGGACCTTCTACAAGTCCGCTGGCATCGGTGGTAAGGCGGAGCGGTTTGCCGTCCAAGGCTTCGACGCCCACGTTGTCCAAGCCCAGGTTGGCCAGTGCGGGGTGCCGTCCGGAAGCGACCAGGAGTTTGTCGGCCGTGACCGTTTTGCCGTCGAACGTCACTGTCACGGAGCCGTCGTCGTTCTTCTCTGTTTTCTCCACATCAGTGTGGACGTGGACGGTCACGCCATCGGCGCGGAGCCCGGCCATGACCAGATTGGCGGCCTCTTCCGGGTAGCTGCTCAACAAGCGGCCTCGGGCAATCAATGTCACGTCCGAGCCGAGGCGGGCAAAGGCCTGCGCCATTTCCACGCCCGCAACGCCCCCGCCGAGGACTGTGAATCGCCGGGGAACTTCCTTGGCTGCCGTGGCACCGCGGGTGGTCCAGAATGGAACATCCTTCAAGCCCTCAATGTCCGGGATGGTGGGGGTAGAGCCCGTCGCGACCACTACTGCATGGTGGGCCTTCAAGGCGTAACTGTTGCCGTCGACGCCATCCACCTGGACCTCGCGGGGACCCGTGATGCGGCCGCGTCCGCGGATCAACTCAATGCCGGCGCTGTCCAGCCATTCCACCTGGCTGCCGTCCTGCCAATTATTGGTGAACCAGTCCCGGTTCTTCAGCACGGCCTCGGCGTTAATGGTTCCAGTGATCGCTTCTTTGGCCCCGGGCACCACTTGGGCGGAGTGGAGCACGTTCCCAGGACGAAGAAGTGCCTTGGAGGGGATGCAAGCCCAGTAGGAGCATTCGCCACCTACCAATTCGCTCTCGACAATCACCGCCGTGAGGCCGCCACGAACCACCCGGTCCGCCACGTTTTCCCCTACGGCGCCCGCGCCGATCACGATTACATCGAATTCCCGGGAGCTCTCGGCAGTCATGGGGAAAGCCTACAGCCGCTCCCTTGGGGTTGTGAGGCCCGCTTTGCGGGGTTTGCGTGGGTTTGAGGGCGCAGAGCAGGCCCCGCAACGCACGCCCTTCTCGTTGTGAGGCCCGCTTTGCGGGGTTCGCGTGGGTTTGAGGGCGCAGAGCAGGCCCCGCAACGGGGGGGGGCTACGCGTGCATCGCGCCCTTGAACCAGCCCGTGATGCTCGCCGGATGTGTGATCGCGGTGCCGACAACCACCGCGAACGCCCCGGCGTCCAGGGCTTGCCGGGCGTGGGCAGGGGTGTGGATCCGGCCCTCAGCGATGAGCGGCTTACCCAACCCGGCAGAAGCAATTTGCTCCAACAACTCCAGATCCGGACCGTCCGTCTTGGGGCGCTCGCCGGAGTAACCGGACAAGGTGGTGCCGATCAGGTCCGCCCCCGCTTCCACGGCAGCAACGGCGTCGTCAAACGAGCCACAATCTGCCATGACCAGTGCATGGGACCCAGCGTGGAGACCGGCCACTGTTTCGGCAAGGGACAGCCCATCCGGCCGTTCCCGGCGCGTTCCATCAATCGCAACAACATGGGCCCCGGCGTTCGCAACGGCCAAGGCATGCCGAAGTGTTGGCGTGATGAAGACGCCGTCGTGCCCGTCTTTCCAGAGGCCAATAACAGGGACCTCGACGGCGGTGCGCGTGAACTGTACGTCGGCCAACCCTTGGACACGGATCGCCGCCGCGCCGCCGATGACCGCTGAGGCCGCCACTTGCGCCGTGGTCCGGGGATCGCGCATGGGCTCTCCGGGATACGCCTGGCAGGAGACGATCAGTTGGGAACGGAGGGCTTCGAGGCCTTCGGGCGTGAGGATCATGATGTTTCCCTTATCTCAAGGACGAGTTTCGCGGCGCCAACAATGGCAGCGGTGTTGCCAAGGATTGCCGGGACAACGGGTACGGCTGCCAGGGGTGCCAGCAGTTCCTGACGCAGGGCCGACTCCATGGGCTTCCACCAGAGGTCGCCGGCGTCGGCCAAGCCACCGGAGACCACCACGGTCTCGGGATCGAGGATATTAATGAGCCCGCCCACGGCCTGGCCCGCTGCTGCTGCACCGACCTCGATGGCACGCAAAGCGGCGGCGCGGCTGTCCGCGGATGCTGCGGCAGCACCGTCGTCGTGCGTGTCTGAGACCGAAGCTGCCAGTGCAAACACGCCCCGCGTGTCAGTTGCGTCCAGGGAAGAACCGCCGAAGCGAAGATAGGCCTCATGCAGGGCAGGCCCGGAGGCGATGGCCTCGACGTGCCCGGATCCACCGCAAACACACGGCAGTGGAACACCGTCAGCGCAGGCATAGGGAGAAGCGAAGTGCCCCACATGCCCGCCCACAAACCGGTGCCCCAAAACGGGAGCGCCGTCCACCACAAAACTGCCGCCCACGCCGGTCCCGAACGCCACCATGAGCGAACTTGAGGAACCTGCGGCCGCGCCGAGCCAGGCTTCGCCGAGGGCATGGGCGTGGACGTCGTTGACAGCCCGCACAGCCGAAGGAGGAAGCGACAGGCGGGAAGACAGCCCTGAAACAAGAGCAGTCCCTGCCCAACCATGAATCGCATCGGTCGCGGACACAACGGACCCGGCAACAGCGTCAATCACCCCGGCGGAGCCGATACCGACGCCGGAAACCGAAATTCCGGCGTCGGCAGCGCGCTCCACCAACCTCGAGATCAGCGCAGCGGTGGCGTCCAGGATCGCTTCGCCACCGGCCCGGTTCAGCGTCGGAATGGTCTCCGAAATGAGCACAACACCTGCAGGGGAAACAACCCCGGCGGCAGTTTTGGTACCGCCGAGGTCAACGCCGATCACGTGGTTCATGGGAGCGGTCATGGAAAAACTAGACCAGCCCGTTCCGCTCCAGAATTGCACGAATCGACGCGGTCTCGGCGTCGTTCAAGGAAAGCATCGGCGAGCTCATGGTGTTGGACTCGATGACCCCCATCACCTGCAAAGCGGTCTTGAACGCGCCCAGGCCGGCAGCACCACCGGAGACACGGCCGTTGGGGGTGTAAACGATCTCGAAGACGTCCGCCAATCGGTCCTGTTCCCTTGCAGCAAGGGCCCAGTCACCGGCCTGGGCGGCGTCGAACAAGCGGCGGTAACCGGCCGGATCAACGTTCCCGAGGCCGGGAACAACGCCCTGCGCACCGCCCAGGAGGGCGCCGTCCACTACAACTTCGTGACCCGTGAAGATATCGAAGTCGGGGATGTCCTTGGCTGCGAGCAGGAGTTGGCGGAAGGAGACGTCGTCCCCGGAGGAGTCCTTGACGCCGGCAATGACGCCGTCGCGTCCAAGGCGTACAAGCAAATCCGTGGGCAACTTGAAGTGCGTGCGGACCGGGACGTCGTAGGCGAAGATCGGCTTGTCGATGGCGGCGTGGATGCTGCGGAAGTGGGTCTCAGTTTCCGCGGCGTTGCCAATGGCGTAATACATGGAGGTGACAACGATCGCGTCGGCGCCGAGGTCAACCACCTTCCGCGCTTCTTCGATCACGCGGTGGGTGGTTTGCTCGTTGGCCCCCACGATCAGCGGAACCGCCCCGGCATTGGCATCGGCGATGGTGGAGACCACCAGCTCACGCTCGTCGTTGGTCAGGTAGGGCACCTCGCCGGAGGAGCCCAGGACGAAAAGTCCGGACACACCGCCGTCGATCAGGTGCTTGGTGACGTTCTTCAGCGACGCGGTGTCGAGGCTGCCGTCGGCGTGGCGCGGGGTGATGACCGGCGGGATGACGCCCTGGAACTGAGTGGACACAGAATTCTCCGTTGTTTGTAACTTGTGAAGGGAAAAACTAGATGTGGAGCAGGCTCGGCGCGGCGCCCAGCAGCTTCTTGGTGTAGTCGTTGCTCGGGTTGTCGAAGACCTGGCTGGCTGTGCCTTGCTCCACGATCTTGCCGAAGTACATGACGCAGATGCGGTCCGAGACGTAGCGGACGGTCTGGATATCGTGCGAGATGAACACCATGCCCAGGTTCAGTTGCTTCTTCAGGTCGGACAGCAGGTTCAGCACCTGCGCGCGGACCGAAACGTCCAGGGCCGACGTCGGCTCGTCCGCCACGATGATGTCCGGATCCAACGCCAGCGCGCGTGCGATTGCCACACGCTGGCGCTGGCCGCCGGAAACCTGCGACGGCGTCACTTCGGCTGCCGATTGCGGCAAGCCAACCAGCGCCAGCAGTTCCCTGACCTTGGCAGCGCGGCTGGCTGCGGTCCCGATGCCGTGGATCTGCAGGGGATCGGTGAGGATGTCCTGGATGGTCATGCGGGGGTTCAGTGCTGTTGCAGGGTCTTGGAACACTACCGAAACCGAGCGGCCGAATTCCTTGCGCATGGCTGCGTTCCGCTTGATGGCGGGCTTTCCGTGGAACAAGACCTTGCCCGACGTCGGCGGCTGAAGTCCCACAAGCACTGACGCAAGCGTGGACTTGCCGCAGCCGGACTCACCCACGATGCCCACGGTTTCACCGCGGCTGATGGTGAAGTCCACGCCGTCCACCGCTTTGACGATGTTCGGACGGAACAGCCCGCCGGTCCGTGCACGGTGGTAGACCTTGACGTCGTTGAGTTCGATGACCGGCTTTCCCGTTGACAGGCTCATTTCGCGTCCTCCTTCAAATGGCTTGCCCAGTAGTGGTCGGCATCATGGCCGTTCGCCGAAGCAACACTCGTGAGGACCAGTTTCTGCTGGGGATCGGCGTCGGGGCGCTGCGAACGTGCTGCAAAGCGGTCTCCCGTTGCGAAGTCCCGCGGGGAAGGGACCGTGCCGGGGATCTGGTGCAGCCGGACGGCGTCGGCCTCGATGGACAGGACGGCACCCAACAGGCCACGGGTGTACTCATGCTTGGGGTTCTGCAGGAGCTCGGAAGCCTGTGCGGATTCCACCACCTGGCCGGCGTACATTACCGTGATGCGATGGGCCAGGGAAGCCACCAGGGCGAGGTCGTGACTGACGAAAACCATGGCGAATCCGAGCTGCTCCCGGAGTTCGTTGAGGAGGTCCACCACCTGCTTCTGGACGGTGACGTCCAGCGCGGTGGTGGGCTCGTCGGCCACCACAATCTTGGGCGAGCGGGACAAGGCCATGGCAATCAGCACGCGTTGGCGCTGGCCGCCGGAGAGTTCGTGCGGGTAGCTGGCAAGCGTCCGGACGGGATCCAGCTTGACCATTTCGAGCAGCTCCGCTGGAGTCTTGCGGCCGCCACGCTTGGTGAGCTGCTCCATCTGGTCCTTGATCTTCATGGACGGGTTCAGTGAGCTCAACGCGTCCTGGTAGACCATGGCAATCTGCTCCCCACGCAGGCCTTCATAAGCCTTGGGGTTGCTGTGCTTGGTGGTGGAGTCCAGGAGTTCCTTGCCATCGAACGTGATGGATCCGGTGACTTGGGCGGTCTTGGGCAGGAGGCCCATGACAGCCAGCGAGGTGATCGACTTGCCGCAACCGGATTCGCCTACCAGCCCCATGGTTTCGCCTTCGCGGACAGTGAAGGAGACGTTGTCCACGATTGCGATGTCGCCGAAACGGCCCGGGAAACGGATGGAGAGGTTTTTCACTTCGAGCACGCTCCGGGCCTCGGGTGAGACTTGGGGGAGGCGGTCGGAGCGTTTCGCTTCGATCGCCGCCAGGAGTTCCAGTTCGCGGTCCAGCAGGAGGTGCGGATTGGCTGCGGCCAGCTTCACGTCGGTGAGGACAGCTGACGTGCCCGCATCCGAGGTGACGGTGTCACCGGAAGCTGCACGGACGCCGTCGAGCTCGTGTTCCTCAACTACGGAAGGCTGGGCCACGGAAGTTGCAACCTCGGCGTCCACAGCAACAGCTGCAGAGGATCCGTCGTCGTCCTTCACAGCCGGCGCGCGGCGCAGCTTCGGGTTCACCATGGCGTCGGTGAGGCCCTCGGCCAGGATGTTAAGGGACAGCACGGTCAGCAGGATGGTCACACCGGCGAAGGTGGTGGCCCACCAACCACCGGACAGGACCAGGTTGCGGCCATAGGAAATCACGTTGCCCCATGACGGCGCGGGGTCCTGCACGCCGGCGCCCAGGAAGGAGAGCGAGGCTTCGAGGATGATGGCGTCGGCAACCATGACCGTGGCGAACACCAGCACGGGAGCCGCGGTGTTGCGGACGATGTGCTTGACCAGTATGTAGAAGCG
>NZ_JABMCX010000008.1 GCF_013179505.1 Paenarthrobacter sp. CM16
TGTGTAAACCGACCTCCGGTCCACACGCATTCCTGACACAAACGTTGACAAGCATCACATTCGATCCGTAGGCTCAAATGCAACCGATCTCAGCAATCGATCTCACCAGATCCGTGAGAGCAAGAACAGCCGGAAGCCCGGGCCCTTGAAGAGTCTGCCCTCCGGCCCCATGCTGGCAATAGACGCCCACAGCCCAATCGACAGCCTGGCCGGCAGCCGCAGATCGAAACCTTTTCCTCCCTAGAATCCAAATTATGGAGAGTTCAATGAAGACCTCAAAAGACGCGCTGGATAGTCCAGGCTCCGCGGAATTCCCCGAAGCGTCCGAAACGCCACGCCGCAACATCAACATGATCGCGGGTACCATCGGCCATTTCGTGGAGTGGTACGACTGGTACATCTACGGACTGCTCGCAGCAGTGTTCTCGTCGCAGATTTTTCCGAGTGACTCCGCGTTCGCCTCCCTCGTCGCAGCACTTCTCACATACGCGGTGGGATTCGTGGTTCGGCCTCTCAGCGGCATCATCATCTCCCCACTCGCGGATCGTTACGGCCGACGACTCATTCTGACCCTTTCCATCTCCGGGATGGCTCTCGGAGCCCTGATAATCGGCCTTACGCCCTCCTTTGGAACCATCGGCTACGCAGCCCCGATTCTCTTCTTGGTTGCCCGCATCCTGCAAGGAATCTCGGCCGGAACCGAGCAGCAGAGCGCGATTGCGTTCATGGTCGAACACGCCCCCGCCAACCGACGAGGCCTCTTCGGCTCGTTCTCCAACATGGCAAGTGGCCTGGCAACTCTCGCCGCGACTGGCGCCGCGGCGATCGTGACTTCAGCCTTCGCCCCCGATGACCTGGCCGCATGGGGCTGGCGCATTCCGTTCGTCGTTGGCGGTCTGTTCGGAGTTGTCGGCCTCATTCTGCGTGCCCGCTCGGATGAAACCCCTGAGTTCGAAGCAAGTGCCGCCGTCGATCAAAAGTCCGCACCGGCGCGCCTGCGGGATCTCCTGCGGGATCACCCGAAGGCCCTGCTGCAGACAGCAGCCCTTTCAGCTCCCGCCGTGGCTTACTACACCTGGGCGACCTTCCTGCCCACTTACGCCAAACTCACGACTGGCCGGGATCTGGCCTCCACGCTTGCAGGGAGTGTCATCGGTCTTTGTCTGCTCGTGATCATTGTGCCCATTTGTGGTTATCTTTCCGACCGTCTTGGCCGCCGCAAGATTTTCCCCATCATCGGCGCTATCGGCATGATCGCACTGTTCTACCCCCTGCTCTTGCTGTTGAACCAGCCTGGGTTCGGCGTTTACGTCCTTGTTTCGGCTTCAGGTTGGGTAGTCCTCGGCATCTGGCAGTCGGTTTACCCGACGATTCAAGCGGAACTGTTTCCTGCATCTGTTCGGGTGTCCGGCATCGGGTTCTCCCACCAGATCGTGATTGCCATCTTCGGCGGGACAGCACCTCTGATCGCTGCTGCCTTTGTTGGCGCCGGACAGCCCATGTTCGTTGCGTACTACATGATCGCGATAGTCGCCCTCTGCCTTATCGTGTACTTCACGCTGCCGGAGACCGGCAGCAAAGGCAAACGTGCCACCGTCGCGCCAGCAGACCCAGAGGTTGTTGAGGGTGAGCACTTGGCCGATGCGACAGGGCACCGCGTAAGGCGTTCGGGCCAGTAGATCTCTGCAATCCATCGTTACCAACTCGCCCGCTTACGTGCTGTAAGGCCCGTCGCCAGTGCGAGCAGGGGTAGAGCCCCCTTCTGGTTCCTGTAGGGGGCTCTATCTGCTTCACTGTCCGGGCGCTCCAGCGGTTCGTGGGGCCTTCGTTCAGAGAAATGGGAACATGACTAGCCGGCGCGGAAGCCGTCCGCCGCCCAGCCACGTCCATCCGGTCTGAGCGCTGCCCGGCGGCCGCGGATCGCTTCAGCCGATGTCGATCGCATCTCTAGACCATCGGAAGGCGAGGGAACCGAGCGGTTCAGTACCCTACTCGCTGAGTTGTCCAGCGAGCATCTAAGAACCGCTGATCTTGTTGCTCAGCTCGTCCGCGAACGACTCGGCGCCGACATCGCAGACATCGCAGACAGCTTTGTCATTGGGATCTCAGATCACATCAGCACAGCGATTGAACGTGCCCGCAGCGGCCACGCCTTAGACATGCCGCTCGTGGCTGAGATGCCTTACGCCTTCCCTAAGGAAACGGGCATCGCACGTGAGGTGCTTCATCTGATCCGAGACCGCACTGACGTGGAACTACCAGATGAAGAGGCTGCTGCTCTCGCGCTTCACATCGTTAATGCTCGATTCAGCAGCACAGAAATGCCCACAACATTTAAGCTGGCGAGAGTACTGCAAGAATACCTACAGATCGCGGGTGACACGTTTGCCGTTGACCTAGATCCTTCTTCAGTCAGCGTAGCGCGATTCGCTACACACCTTCGATTCCTTATAACTCGCCTACAGTCCGGAACGCAGCAAGAAGACGCTTCAGAGTTTCTGTGGAACGCCGCGAAAACTGCCCGCCCTCGCGAACACTCCTGTGCAGTGAGTGTTGGCATGCTACTTTCCCGAGTAACGAATTTGCCGATTCGAAGGGGAGGAAGAGCTATACCTCACTCTGCACGTGTTGCGACTGACTACCCGCGTCTAGGTGCTGACCCCGTGAGGACATCACAAGCGGCGTGACCCACTTTCTTGACCGGAGGCGGTCAACCGCAGCGGCACCAAGCGTCTCCCGTGCGGTGGGTGGTCGCGGGTGCGCTGGGCTAAGGCCGAGAAGGAGTCTTCAGTGGCCGGCATTTCTCCCTACACGAATTAGTTAGAGCTTCGGGGCTAGGACTCATCACAAACAGGCCTCGACTCACGACTAAAACCCAGTGGCTCAACATAGGCGCTCGGCAAAAATTCCACCACAGTCGAAGACCTTGGCCCAATACGCTCCAGCGAGGGGAAATCTTCCCGACCGGGCCATTCCCGGCTCACGAATCCCCGCGGACGCCAGTTACAGCATGGGAGGCAGAATCCTCGAGAACTCTCGCCCACGGGAACCAGCGATTCCACAGGCCAGGCAACCCCTTGAGCGTGACTCTTGCCCCGTGCATCCCTAAACGCCCCATATTCTCCCCATGTCCTGGCAGCCTCGGGGCCCGCGGAAGCCATGGTGCAGGTTGGAGCAGCGCTAGTCGCGTTGGACGTTTTCGATGACCTCATGCCACACAGACTCATGCTCTGGCTGCTGTAAGCCGTCGAGCTTCTGGCGTGTTTTCGATGAAGCTTGGGTCTGTGTGCCAAGCCTCCCAGTCGCCACGATTCCTCCGGATGCCTACAATCACGCGGGTGCCGGGCGAATCCATGGGCGCGAGAAGATGTCCGGAAATCCACCCTTATCTTTCATGCGCTGACCAGAATCTCGCTCTGATCAGTTTGTCCCACTCGTTTGCCGTCCGTGGGTCGAGATGCATCGTAGTCATTACCGTCATCATGAGAGCGTTCCTCGCCTTGGTCTATGGAGCGAAGCTGCGTCTGTGGTTCTCAGGTTAGATTCCAGCCCCTCTCAGAGCAAGGAGCGGCGTTGACTCCTCCGCGTGGCGGCGTGGTTGAGGTTATCGGTGGAGGTCGGTGAAGCGACCTCTTTGATACAGCTCTCGAGGCCACATTTGCAGGTTGTGACGGACAAGGAGGCTCTGGCTTATCAAGTCCAGGTCGGCGAAGTCCTAAATCTTGGATCAGCTGAGGGTCAGCCTGATTGCTCAGCGAGCACGCCGCGCCGCTAGAGATTGCTTCCGCACAGGCTGGTGTCGGGGCGCCCTTCTGCTATTGCAAATCGCTCAGTCCCCCGCTATGGTTTAGATCACCTCGAGCGAACACGCAAATTACGTTCGTCAAGAAATTGTTTCTTAGGATTTGATATCAAAGAGCTAAAGACACTGTCGTCGCACGGCCACCGAGCATCGGATAGCTGTCCCGAGTGCGGTCATAGGCTCCCCCGGGACGCCGGCTTGCACTGGTTGGCGGCCTTAACCGGGATAGCACTTACCTCACTCAGCTGCCAGGAGTGTCTGCGTCTGGGACTGAATCCGGGGTGCCAAGACTCAGCCCATCTCCGCTATGGCTGACACAATCTGCGGCCAGGACGAGGCGTTATGTGCAGCTGCGAATCCCCCGAAGTGAATAGTCGCAGAATCCAAGGCGCTCAAGTTGTAGGACGCATAGCTGGGCTCCTTCGGATCATCGGACGCGATCCAGAAGGATGTTCATTGTCTGAGCTCGTTGAGAGTTCCGGCCTTACGCGGCCGACTGCTTATCGATTGGTTACATCGTTGGCTGCGGAGGGAATGCTGGACCAGGACGAACGGAGCGGACACTGGGTGCTAGGGCCTGAGATCATGCTGATGGGGCTGGTGGCCTCTGCCCGATTTCCCATGGAAGACGTTGTCCGTCCGAGTCTTCGAAGGTTGGCTGCAGAGACGTCGGAAAGTGTCTTCTTCTCTGTTCGGCGCGGAACGGAAACGGTATGCCTCATGCGCGAAGAGGGTAGTCTGCCCTTGCGTTCTTTCGTGCTGCATGAAGGCGTGCGGATCCCCCTTGGCATCGGTTCGGCGGGAATCGCAATTCTTGCCCTCCTTCCGCAAGTGGAGCAAGATGCTCTACTTGAAAACTGGGCGTCGCATTCCGACCGTTACGGCCTAACCCACTCCGTGGACTTGGTCAGAGCGAACATAGGGGCTGCGCGTCAGCGCGGTTTCTCTGTGGACGCCGAGTTCGTGCTAGAAGGCAACTGGGGTCTTGGGGCAGCGGTAGTGGACTTGTATGGGCGGCCGACATGGGCGCTTTCGATCACAGGCGCTTGCGCCCGCTTTAGGGATGAAGATCGCACGCAGCGTATGGGATGTCTCTTGATGGAAGAGGCGCGCCGGATTAGCGATCATCTTCGCCATGCTCACAGACATCAAACCCTTTCGAGAATCAACCCCCTTCCTGCTGACTTTCACAGACCGTCGTTGAACGGGGCAGTGCATTAAACAAAACGGTGTCCGCTGCACTCCGCGTCCAAAGTGGCGGAGGCACAAACCGAAAACTTGTCGTCGTTGTTCTACACCAAGCGCTGGGTGATGAACGACTGCCCGCACTGAAGCAACAAACACACCACTAATTGAAGGAAAACCAAATGTCGAAGATTAGATGCGGAGCGTCGTCAGCGCTCCATGACTTGATGGCAGACGGCCTGACAATCGCCGTCGGCGGTTTTGGTCTTAGCGGTATCCCCGCGGACTTGATCGACGCCGTTCGTGAATCGGGTGCCAAGGACCTCACTATCGTGTCAAACAACATGGGCGTGGACGGCAAGGGGCTTGGTGTCCTGATTGAGGCGGGGCAGGTCCGTAAGGTCGTCGCTTCCTACGTGGGTGAGAACAAGCTCTTCGCCGAGCAATACCTGGCGGGGAAGCTCGAGGTTGAATTCACTCCTCAGGGCACCCTCGCCGAACGCCTCCGGGCCGGGGGCGCCGGCATTCCCGCCTTCTATACCCGGACGGGCGTGGGAACCTTGGTTGCCGAAGGCAAGCCGCTGGAAGAGTTCGACGGCGTGACGTACGTCCGCGAGCGTGCCATCACTGCCGACGTCGCACTGGTTCATGCACACACTGCCGATACGGACGGCAACCTGATCTACCGCTACACGGCGCGGAACTTCAACCCGGTGGTGGCTACCGCCGGGGCAGTGACCATCGCCGAGGCTGAGGTCATTGTGCAGCCGGGCGAGCTGGACCCCAACCACGTTGTCACCCCCGGCGTGTATGTGCAGCGGCTGGTTCAGGCCACGGATCGGGTCAAGGACATTGAACAGCGCACGGTCCGCCAGCGGGCAGAGACAGCCTGCCCCGGGACACAACGCGCCGAATCCCTCACGGTTTAGAAGCAAAGGAGCTCATCACCATGGCATGGACACGGGATCAAATGGCTGCCATCGCGGCCGAAGAATTGAACGACGGCGACTACGTCAACCTTGGCATCGGCATTCCCACGCTGGTTGCCAACAACCTGCCCGACGGCGTGCGGGTGGTCCTCCAGAGCGAGAACGGCCTGCTGGGCATGGGCCCTTTCCCGTATGAGGGCGAGGAAGATGCCGACCTTATTAACGCGGGCAAGCAGACTGTCACCATCACTCCCGGGGGGAGCATTTTCGACTCCGCCACCTCGTTCGGAATGATCCGTGGCGGGCATGTGAAGGTGGCCATCCTGGGCGCCATGCAGGTTTCCGGCGGAGGGGACCTGGCCAACTGGACCATCCCCGGCAAGATGGTCAAGGGCATGGGCGGGGCCATGGATTTGGTGGCCGGGACTCCGCGGGTGGTGGTCCTCACCGAGCACAACGCCAAGGACGGTTCGGCCAAGATCGTCACCGAATGCACGCTCCCGCTCACCGGACTGAAGTGCGTTGACCGGATCATCACGGACCTCGCCGTTTTCGACATCGAGGAAGCACGGCTGCTGCTGACCCGGCTCGCCCCGGGCGTCACGGTGGAAGAGATTCGCAGCAAGACCGACGCGGAGTTCAGCGTGGCGCTGACGTCAGAGGAAGCCACGTCTGTTGAACCCACGTCTGTTGAACCCACGTCTGTTGAACCCACGTTTGAAGGAGCACCCGCATGAGCCTGACGGAACAATTTGGCAAGGACATCCTGCTCACCGGGTGGGGCCACAGCAAGTTCGGGAAACTGACGGATGAGACCCTGGAGTCGCTGATCGTTCAAGTGGCCGGCGAAGCCATCAAGAACTCCGGGCTGGACCCCAAGGACATTGACGAGATCTACCTCGGGCAATTCAACTCGGGCATGCAGCCCCTGGGGTTCACGTCGTCGTTGGCGCTTCAGTTGTCCGCAGATCTGGCCAATGTCCCGGCTACGCGCACAGAAAACGCCTGCGCTTCGGGGTCGGCGGCTTTCCAACAGGGCGTCAAAGCTGTCCTGGCCGGAACTGCGCGCAACGTCCTGGTGATCGGGGCGGAGAAAATGACCGACGCCGGTGCGGACGTTGTGGGTGCTGCCCTCTTGGGTGCGTCGTACGAAATGGCCGGTAAAGCCTCCAGCACCGGGTTCACGGGCCTGTTTGCGGAGGTGGCCAAGCACTACGGGAAGCGCTACGGCGCTGGTATCAGCGGGCCGGGTTTCGAAGGCGGACTCGGCGATGTCCTCGGTTCCATCGCTGCCAAGAACCACCGCAACGGCATGGACAACCCGTACGCCCAGATGCACCGGGACTTCGGCGAGGAGTTCTGCCGGACCATTTCGGAGAAGAACCCCATGGTGGCCGAGCCCTTGCGCCGCACTGACTGTTCGCCGGTCTCGGACGGTGCTGCCGCCGTCGTGCTTTCCACCTCCGCCACCGGGGGCGCTACCGCGCCGGTGCGCCTGGCCGGTTTTGGTCACGCCAATGACTTCTTTCCCGCGGAGAAGCGCGATCCCACCGAGTTCGCAGCCACCCGGGCTTCCTGGGAACGCGCGTTCACCATGGCAGGCGTGGGGCTTGAGGGCCTGGACTTCGCCGAGGTGCACGACTGTTTCACCATTGCCGAGCTCATCATGTATGAAGCCATGGGCCTCACTCCCCGCGGCGAGGGCGCGCGAGCCATCCAGGAAGGCTGGGTTTACAAGGACGGCAAGCTGCCCGTGAACGTCTCCGGTGGACTCAAGGCGAAGGGACACCCGGTGGGCGCTACCGGTGTGTCGCAGCATGTGATCGCCGCGATGCAGCTCACGGGGACCGCCGGGGACATGCAATTGCCCCATGCCCGCCGTGGCGCGGTACAGAACATGGGCGGCGTAGGCATCGCCAACTACGTGAGCGTGCTCGAAGCCCTGTGACAGTGAGACTGATGGGGCCGTCAGGCGTATCTGGAAGAGTTGGCGTTCGTCCTGCGATAAAGCCCGCTTCTGAACGTGCCGAACGTCCGCCCCGTACCGCCGTGAACTTCCTTGCCGAACGAAGCCAACGCCCGGGTTCAACAAACGGTTCAGCCCAGACAAGTCACCAGCAAGTAAGGGTGCTCTGCTCGTGCGGTCCTGGAGAGAATTGCGTCGAAACTACCGAGTCCAAGTGCGCAGAGAAGGACGCTTCCTCGGCGAAGGAGTGGTCGACGAGGTCACTGCGGACGGGAACATTGTGTGGGTTCACCTCGCCCAAGGTTTCGGCCGGATTCTGATCCTAGCTGACGAGGGCATCGAACTCTGGCGGTCCTGAAAGGAGTCCGACCCAAACAAAGTTCGCAGCGTCGTCCATGATGCCCGCGGCGGGGTGGCTAGGTGATCACCCGGGTCACCGACATCGCAACATAACCACCTCGCCGCGTCCCACCGCTAATGACACGCCAGGTGCGCACCCCGAAGCGAGATAGCCGATGCGAGGCACCATCAGATGCCAGGGCCAAGGGCCCGCCTCCAAACGATGCCACGGGCGGCAACCCGACTCCGGTGCTGGGGTGTCGAGAGCCCTGATATTATCAACGATCTCATCACAGATTTGGTGCGAAGTGGTCGATCCTGGTGCAAGGGGCTCGGTTGCGTGAGCAAAGCCAGGCACTGCGGCGCCAGTGCCTATCTTTTCGCACGGGAACGGGTGTCCTTTCGCGGTGGGACCCAAGCCCCAGGCGAGTCCATTGTTGTGGACATTCCAAATGTTATTCCTTGCGCGAACTGGCTCCTGAGGGTGAACGATGCGCTGTTGCTGGATCAAGATGGGAGCGGTGTTCCTTGATGCCTCACACGTCCAAGTCGCTCCAGGGTGGCAGGGGATGCTCTCTCTGGATGGAATCCGCTTCTCAGGGAAGCACTCCTACGCCGACGGGAAACCTGGGCCGCTCCCCCGGACCGTGGTCACTCACGTTTGTGTGCGCCAACGCCACCACAGTCACTCTCACAAGTGGAGGGGCTCTCTGTCTCTTACAGCCCCACCCATTCCGACAAACCGGAGGAGAGGTGCTGCCGCTTCCAGATGGGCACCGTGTCCTTAATGGATTGCACCAAGGCTTCGCACGCCAGGAACGCTGCTCGGCGGTGAGCGGCCGCCACTGCAACAGACAAAGCGAGGTCACCGATGGTGAGAGGGCCCACTCTATGGGCCGCCGCTACCCGAACCTTCATATCCCGGGAGATGCGGTCGCAGCATTCAGCGAGGTACTCCTCAGCACGCGGGTGAGCTTGGTACTCCAGACCGTCTACGGGTTGTCCTAGATCATGATCGCGGACCCGTCCCTGGAAGGAGACCACCGCGCCGTCGTCTTTCCGGCAGACCAAGAGCTCGAGAGACAGGTCTTCAATAGGGTCGTGAGTAACTACGCTTAGAAGAGTGGCCATTTCGGTTCCAATAAGGTCGGACATAAGTTCTGGTCCTAGGGATTGGTTTGTTCAAGGGGGAAGGTTTGTTAAGTGCGTGATGACGACCATGGCCCTCTCTCTGGGGAAGGAAGGGCATGGCCGCCACTCCTGCAATTAGTTCACACGCGTGATTCAGCTGCTGGTTCGTTGTGGACGGCCAGGTCAGAGGTTCCGGTCGGGCTGTACCTCGGGAGGGTCAGCAACAAAGCCGATCCTGCAACGAGAAGGACTGCTACTGTGATCAGCGCCCCGTCGTACGTCCCGGTGCGGTCAAAAAACGCGCCGGCCCAAACAGGCCCGACGGCCACTGCGACGGTGAAGACACCGTAAATCAGGCCGTAAATGAACCCGTAACTTTTCAATCCGAAGTAGTTTCCGCAAAGAAAGGCAATCAGGTCCGCTTCGGCGCCGAAAGACACGCCGATCATTAGAGCCGCGATGGGGGCGACGGACGGGCCTCCCCACATCAGAAGTACGCAGCCGGCCGCTGTGACCAAAAAGAGGGGTGCGGCTACGAAGGGGGCAAAGAACCTGTCCACCAGGAATCCGATGCTTAACCGGCCCACAATCACGCCCAGCCCGATGAGGGCCGCAATAGCCGCTGCCGCAGCAGGGGTAAGTCCTGCATCAGTGAGCATGGGCACCATGTGAGGTATGACCGCCGGTACAGACCCGCCCACAAGGACGAAGGCTACGAGGATGATCCAGAACGACCTGCTGCTCAAGGCTTCTAAACGGCTTTTACCGGTTAGGGCCAGGCCTGCGGCGGCGGCAACCGTGGTCGTTCTGAGTCGGAAAAAGATGAAGGGAAGCACGATCAATGACAGAACCGCCAAGGCTGCAAATCCTGCTCTCCAGCCATAGGCCTGCACAACTCCTACGATCAATGGCGGCAGGATCAGTGCAGCCGCGCCCAGACCGGTAAGTGTGATCCCGAGGGCAAGGCCCCTGGACTTGAAGAACGCTGCGTTGACTGCCTTGGTATAGACGATGGACGTCGTGCCTGCTCCCAAGAGCCCGGCCAGCCCGAAAAGCAGGTTGAAGTGGATAAGTTCGCCGTTGAACTGGCTCAGCAGCACGAGCGAGAGCGTGAATCCTGGAACGGAAACCAAGGCGATGCGCCAGGAGCCGTAGCGGTCAAGCAGCCATCCTAGCGGTACTGCGGAAAGCGTCAGCGCCACGGTCATGTAGAGGAGCGACGACGAGACCTCGGCCCGGTTCCAGCCGAATTCTGCCTGTAGTCCTGCTGTCAGGGATCCGAGACTGTAGAAGAGGAGCGCTGTGACGCTGACAGCTGAGCCGACCGTAGCGGAAAGGACTGTAGGCCAGCCTTTCCGGAATTCTGAGTAGCGGGTAACACTCGCCATCGCGTGTCCTATCAATGAGGTGGAGATCCCGGGTATATCGACCAGGTTGTGCCGTCCGGGGAGTGAAAAGTGCGTAAATGAAGTAAATCGTGGTGCCGGGTCAGCAACTGCGGCGCCATGTTTTGGTACTGGCTTACACCTGCGGGCTTAGCCGCCTGCGAACGGCGGCAGAACGTCGATCTCACCGCTGGCTGGGAGGGCAAGATCCCGACGGGTGATGCCGTTCACCAGAAACGAGCATCGGGCCAGGACCGTATTTAGGGAGCTTCCATGGAGGTGAACAGCCCCTGCGAGGATCTGTTCAAGATTGGCTCCGGGGCGGACGCTGAGCCACTCTTCCTGGCACCCTGCAGCCTCTGCAGCGGCAGCAAAGTAACGTACTAAAACACGCTTTTCGATGGTTTCAGCCACCGATTGCACCCATGCTGCGATGCGGAGGAACAAACGTCTGCTCCTCCATTCCGTGTCCTGCCGGCTTGTTCCACATAGCGGCTCGCCACGTGTCTGCAATCAAAGCATCGTCCGCGCCTGATCTGAGAAGGTTTACAAGGTCTGTCTCATCGTCACTGAACAAGCAGGTTCGGATGGTCCCCTCGGCAGTGATCCTGGTGCGGTCGCAGTCTGCACAAAAGGGACGGGTTACCGCCGCGATGATTCCGACGGTGTAGGGCCCGCCATTGATGAGCCATTCCTCGGCGGGCGCTGACGGGTCCGTCCTGAAAGGGTTCGTTAGTGTGAATCTTTCCCTCAGGACCCCGAGTAACTCTTCAGCCGGAACCATCGTGTTTTTGGCCCAGGCATGATCGGCATCTAGAGGCATCTGTTCTATGAACCGGAGCTTGTGTCCGTGTTCGAGGGCCCAGGCCAGGAGATCTGGTGCCTGATCAAGAGTTTCCTGCATCAGGACTGCGTTGATCTTCAGCGGGTGACGGGTCGTTGTGGATGCAGCCCGTATGCCGGACAGGACATCCTTCAATCGGTCCCTTCTGGTCAGACGGGCGAAAGCCGATCTGTCGATGGTGTCCAAAGAGATGTTGAGACGATTGAGGCCGGCCTCGACCAATCCATTGATCCGTCGATCTAAGCCAATGGCATTTGTAGTGATGGAAAGGTCTGTGTCGGGGGCAACCGACCTGCTTTCGGCCACAATGTCTTCCAGATCGGCGCGCATGAGGGGTTCTCCCCCGGTAAAACGAACTTCCCGAATGCCGAGCATTGTTGTGGCGATCCGGACAAGCCGGCCGATTTCGGCCGGCGACAGAAGACACTGCCGGGGGATGGCTGGAAGACCTTCCTCTGGCATGCAATAGGTGCACTTCAGGGAACATTTTTCAGTGACTGAGATTCTAAGGTCGCGGGCAGTGCGCCCCATCCTATCGACAAGCTGCGAGGACGTGGGCCGATCCGTTTGCCGGAAGACCAAGGGGCTCGGACGAAGCCGCGGAAAGCCCAAGCTTACAGTGGTCATGCTCCGCTCCTACTCAAGGGGACGCGACAAGTTGAGATTGGCGTCAGTTGGGGTCTCGCCGGTCAAGCAGAATGTCTGGGTTGCGGTCATCCTGGGCGAACGTGTTTACAGCTGGTGCAAGGTCTGCGTGTGGCCGTGTTCACGACACGGCCACACGCAGTCGTTTTAGCCGACCGCGAATTCCGGTCGCGCTGGGGCGCCCTTGAGCGGCAGACCGATGATTTCCCGCGCTTCAGAGGGGGTTGCCGGTTCAAAGCCCATTTCGCGTACGAGCCGAACGAGTCGCTCGATGAGCTGGACGTTCGAAGCGACTTCGCCCTTCCGATAGAACAAGTTGTCCTCCAGACCGACCCGGACGTGGCCGCCCAGGAGAAGGGAGTTCATGGCGGCCGGGAGTTGAGCGGGGCCCATTCCGCTAACGCAGAACTGCGAGTTTTTGGGCAGCAAATCGACCATCTGTTGCAGGTACCGCGGAGAGTATGGCATGGTCCCCTGGAAGCCTTTGTTCATTCCCAGGACGATGTTCACAAAGGGCGGTTCCTCATCGAGTCCCAAATCGAGAACCGCGGGAACATCCTGGATGAGGTGCGGCGGGCTGAAGACCTCCCATTCGGGCTTGATGCCGCGCTTGTACATCTCTTCGGCCAGCTTCTTGGTCCGCTCCGGCGAGGTGTTCATGACCATTTCTTTGCCGAGGAAGGATGCGACCATTGTGATGGGGTCAAGGGTGCACATCTCCGCCCCGGCATCGATCCCTTTGAGACGTTCCTCGAAGCTGACTTCCCAACCGTTTTCGGGCGTCTCGATCAGCATGTCGCCGTTCATGCCGCCGCCGGTTGAGTTGTTGATGATGATGTCGCATTTTTCTCGAATGAGACCGTTGATCTGGCGGTAGATAGAGGAGTTACAGGTTGCCAGGTCGTCGGGGGTGCGGGCGTGGATAGCCACCATGGACGCGCCTGCGTTGTAGCACTCGTAGACGTCCTTGGCGATTTCCTCAGGCTGCGTTGGCAGATGAGGATTCTGTGCTTTAGTCGCCACCCCGCCCGTAGGGGCGATGGTGATGACTACTTTGTTTGAGGACATTTCTTTGCCTTTCGCTGATGCTTGCTAACTTCGTTGTCAGACCACTGTTTAGGGCTGCGCTGTGCCGCCGACCAGGACAAAGGCGACGACGGCGGGCCGGGTAGAACGGTTGGACCAAGCGTGGGCGGTGCCACGCTGGATGAGAACGTCACCGGGACCCATACGGCGTTCACCGCGTTCCAAAACTGCCCAGATCTCTCCGCTGAGCACAATTGCGTAATCCAATGAAGGGGTCGCGTGGACCATCAGGTCACGTATCCCCGGCTGGTGGTCCCAGTCGGAATCAGGTGGAAATTCAACCATCCGGAAGATGCTTCCCCGCTCGGGCGGAGCAATGCCGCCCGGAGATCCGAGTCCGTCGTCTGAGGGGCCGGAGTTATCCACCGGAGTTGTGGGGGCGCACCAGAGGTTGGTGTAGGCAAAGGTGTCCAGGTCCGCTATGACATGCACATCCGTGGCGGTTTCGTCTTCCAGGAAGATTGACCGCCCGTCCGCGTCGACTCCGGTCACCAGGCGCCTGTATGTCTGTACTGAGGCTGCCGGTTTCACTTCAGTTGAGGAAACCGGGATATTCTCGGCCATGTGGCCCTCCTTGATCTGTTTTATCCGGATTCCGGACTTTTGCACTCAGCAGTGGCGTTCGGCTACGCCCTGCTCTGTGCAAGCTCGGGGTAGAACTGGGCGCCGGGACGGCGGTTGTAAGGAATCGACCCGGTAGAAGTAACGCCAACTTCGAGCCGTCCAATATTGGTGATTTCCATGGAGACGGTGTCCCCATCAGAGAGCGGACCAACGCCTGCCGGGGTACCTGTGGCAATGATGTCACCAGGTTCGAGGGTCATGATCGAACTCGCGTATGAGATCAGCAGCGGCACATCAAATATCAGGTCCGCGAGAGACGTGTCCTGACGCAGTTCTCCGTTGACCCAGCATTGCATGTGCAATGCGGCGGGGTCAGCGATCTCATCGGCTGACACAATCCACGGCCCGACTGGTGTAAACGTGTCGAACGATTTCCTTGTCGACCGGTCTTCCGTTGACCGCATGCTCATGTCGAAGAGGCAGCTGTAGCCGAAGATAATGTCCTTGGCTTCGTCCGGGGTGACGTTGTTCGCCGTTTTGCCGATGATGACCGCCAATTCGGCTTCCTGGTCGAACCGTTGATCAGAGTAGGGCAGAACTACGTTCTCCAAAGGTCCGATCGTGCTCGTTCGGGCCTTGAGGAAAATGCCCAAGTCCGCCACCGTGTGAGCATATTTCATTTCCACCTGGTGATCGAGGTAGTTCACGGGAGCCGCGATGATCTTGGGCGGGAGCGGGAGTGGGTTGCGAATCGTGATATCCGCCAAGGCATGACGGGTGCGGTTGCCACCTTCAATGTCTGCACCGCTGATCTTACCAACAGCCAGGGCCTCAATGTATGCCTGCAGCCGGCCAGCGGAGGTGCCGCAGACGCTGTCCGAGATATCGATGACCTCGTCGCCGTCGATCACCCCGAGCTTGTCGTCGTCGAACCGTACAAGTTTCACTTTAAGTCCTCCTGAAAGGTTAGAGCAGCATCGGCAGGGTCCAGCATAAACACAGCGTCTAGGGCGATCAGGCCGTCAGGTGTTGACCTGAGTGGATTGATGTCCAGCTCCTTGATCTCCGGATGGGCGGCAAGAAACGCTGCGACATCGAATACGACCTGACCTAGCTCGGCACAGACATCCGGACCAAGCGCCGCGATCAGCGCCTGCGGTAGCTGCCGGATCATTTCATCCGCCTCGACAGTGCTCAGCGGGGCCGTCCTGATAACCGGGGGCTGACCCCACTCGACGTCGACGCCGCCGGCTCCGATAATGACTGCGGCGCCGAAAGATGGATCGTTGACGCCACCGATAATGAGCTCGATGCCTTGCCCCACCTGTTCTTCAAGCAGCCAGCGCGCCTCTGCGCTGCTGGAGGCACGACCCGTTTCTTCCAATGCAATTGCCAGGTCGGCCAGAGAGGCCACCCCGAGCTTCACACCGCCGGCAGCGCTCTTATGCAGGACGTTCGAGTCGAGCACTTTGACGACGATCGGCTTGTTCAATTCCTTGAAGGCAGCTTCGGCATCGTCGCGGGACTCGCAGGCGACGCGCCGTGGTGTCCTGAGCCCGATGCTTCGAAGCAGATCTTTGCCCAGGTTCTCGTCCAGGGCGCTATGACCGGGGATACGGTCAGCGACGCGTACAGGAGGCGCGGAAGCGGCAGCCCTAATATGCTGGGCTTTTGCGTCGGCGATCATGGCGGACATGGCGAACGCCCCCCTGTCCGGCGTTGCAACCGTCCAGATGCCCGATCCCTTAAGCGCATCACGCTGGGCGATAACATCGTCCTCAGGGCCTCCGGTTACCATCAGCGTGGGGACTGCGGAGCGACGTTCAGAGCTCTCGGTCAGGGCGTCGACCACAGCCTTCGTTCCCCCTTCCTGAAGTGCATAGACCAGGACAGCATCGATAGCCTCATCGTCACCGACGGCTGCCAACACATCAACGAATGTGGGTCCAGGGCGACCGGTGTCGACAGGATTACGCTGATAAGTCAGCGGAGGAAGCAGCGTGGACAGCTTCTCCGTAGTAGCCGCAGAGACCTCGGGAACCTTGACTTTCGCTGAGGTCAGGGTGTCGACGATGATCAGCCCCGGGCCGGCCTGACCTGTGACGATACCAACGCCGGGGTCTTTGGACGGCTGAAGCCGCGTGACGGAAAGGGCGGCAGCAGCTTCCACAAGGTCGGTGAGGGAGTCTACGACCACTGCACCGGCTTGCGCCAGACCGGCCCGTGCCACGGCCCAGTTTCCGGCGAGGGCTCCCGTATGGGACTGTGCGAAGTCACCGACGTCTGACTTTCCGACTTTCAGTGCGATTACCGGCTTCCGGGCGCAAGCCCGTTCGATAGCGGCCATAAGTGCCCGGCCATCGGCTACACCTTCGATATGCAGGGCAATCGCGGAGGTGTCCTCGTCCTGGGCCAGGTGGTCCAGGACGTCGGCAAAGTCCACATCAACGGCGTTGCCCAGTCCAACCGCTGTGCTGATGCCGACACCCAGACCGGCGGCCATAAAAGCCGATGCCAGGTTAACTCCCCCGCTTTGAGCGACGATGGCTAAGTTCCCGGCGGGCAGTGCGTGCACACCTGGCATGAACGTGGCATGCAGGTTCAAGGCCGGGACAATAAATCCGGAGGTGTTGGGGCCAAGCAGCCGTATTCCGGTCTCCTTGGCGACGGCAATAACTTCGGCTTGGAGTTGCGCGCCTTCCGGTCCGGATTCTGCGAATCCGCCTGTGCAAATGATGGCTGCGCCGACACCGGCTGCCCCGCAGTCACGGAGCACATCCGCAACAGCTGCTGGAGGTACAGCGATGACGGCGAGGTCGACCTCGTCAGGCACGTCGGATACGGCCTTGTAGGCCTGTCGTCCGGAAATGACGTCTGCTGAGGAGTTGATTGGATGGAGTTTTCCGGGAAAGGTTCGGAGGACATCCATTAGTGCACCCCCAGCCTTTTCCGCTGAATTTGATGCGCCAACCACGGCGATCACTTGCGGCTTGAAGAGCCGGTTGAGGCTTTGAGTTTTTGTCACCCGGGTCGTGCCGGGTTCGGCTGAGATGGTCATGGGTGGCCTTTCAGGCTGGCTGGGTTGACCGTGTTCATCGCCTGTGCGGGCTATGCACAGAACTGGAAGTCAATGGGCAAGTTATGCATGGATGGCCAGCTCTTCATCAAGGAGACCTTTGACCTGGGCGACGGGAACAGCGACGAGGTCGGTCCTGCCGGAGATGATCAGGGACGCTGCGACGTCGGCAGTGCAGTCGCGAAGCACGAGGGCTACCACGAAGCCGTGCCGGAGCCGGAGGATCTCCGCCACGCGCTGCTGGGCCACAGCGGCATCGGCGGCTGCCCTAATATCACCGTCATCAACGGGAGCGGCTTCTACGATGACCAGCGGATCGGCACCAAAGGCACCAACTGACTCCTTGACGAATTCTTCTGTCTGGTCAGGATGTGCTGGCGCACAGCACCAGATCCCGGACCCTTGGCCAGCGAAGATGGCAATTTCACGCTGGGTTCCGGGGCGGACCCGGCCATGCAGATCAGGGATTGCCGATTCCAGCTGTGCATCGATTGAGCCGCTGCCCGGGCCGACCGGGGTTGTCTGAGGGGCAAGACCAAGGATGCGTGAGGAGAAGCTGAGTTCTGAGTTGGCTTTGTATTCAGTGTTCAGAATCGGTGCCGTAGCGCTGCCCAGGAGGGCTCCGAGTGACCTTTTGACAAACTCCGGGTCGGACCGTTCCAGCCGGCGCCGTCCCAGCCGCCCGCTGCGGGTAAGGAAGTGGAAGGTGAACTGCGCCGCAGGCATCTCGGCGTATTCACCAAAGTGCTCCCACCAGGACAAGCTCGGGCGGGCGAGGTCCTGAATGCGGCGGACATCCTGGCGGCGCTCGTCCTCATAGCTGGAAAGTGCGGAGTCAACGTCCTGCTCTCCGGCTACGACTGCCGCGATCCGTTCCGCAAGGCACAGGGCATCTTCCATGGCCATCTTTGTGCCGGAGCCGACAGAAAAGTGAGCCGTGTGGGCTGCATCTCCCAAAAGTACCGTCTTGCTGTCCACCTTCCAGTCCCTGGTGCGCACAGTTCGGAAGTTGGCCCACCGGGAGTTGTTGACAATCATCCGGCCGCCGTCGAGGTGCTTGGCGAACAACTTTTCGACATAGGCGGCGGTTGCCTCATCGGACGCCCCGGGTGGCTGAGTTGTGTCGAAGGCGTCTAGGCCGGCGCGTCGCCACGTTGCTTCATCCGTTTCGACAACGAAGGTGCTTGCCTCGTTGTTGTAGGGGTACGCGTGAACAGCGAACCATCCGTGTTCGTTCTTCTCGAACAGGAATGTCATCTCATCGAAGACCTTTGTCGTACCGAACCAGATGAATTTCGCCGATGCGGTTTCTACTGTCGCGCCAAGATCTGCGGCCTGCTGAGTCCGCCACATGCTGTTTCCTCCGTCGGCAACGACGACGATGTCTGCATCTGCGAGTTCGGGGGACTCCGGAGTGATGAGCGTTTCGTAGTGCATTTCAGTGCCGGCGCGGTCTGCACGTTCATGCAGGACATTTAGGAGGCGGCGTCGCTCGATAGCCGAAAATCCGTTCCCGTCACAGCGCCACACTTCGTCCCGAATCTTGATGTCGATTCCCGGCCATTTGGCAGCGGAAGCAAAGAGCTCTTCGAATCCTGCCGGGTCATTGTTCTTCAGGTTTTGCATGGTGGGCTCACTGAAGACCACACCGAAACCGTAGGTGGCTCCCAGCGGGTTGCGCTCATAGAGCGTCACTTCTGCTGAGGGCACACGTTCTCCAAGCAAACTCGCCAGGTACAGACCGCCAGGTCCTCCGCCGATGATTGTTACCTTCATCCGGGCAACCTCTCTACTTGATGCCCGCAGGCACCGATGTCAGCTTTGACATCTCCCATAATTGAAACAGTAAATTTACGAAGTATCAAGACCCTGTTTCGTAAAATTGTGATGCGGCTCTCATTCAGTTGACGTGTAAGCAGTTTTAGAAGCCGCGGCGCAGTCGAACTCCGTGACGTATTGTCTGCTCATATGCAGCACGAAGAGCGGCCCTCCATAATGAAGGGCCGCTCTAGGTGGAGTACAGAAGTCAGTCCGGGGTGAAGAGGCGGCGAACCGCCGCTTTGTCGATCTTTCCGACCTTGGTCAAGGGCAGGTCATCGACGGAGCGAACCTGTTGCGGGATCTTGAACGCAGCCACGCCCGCTGCGAGCAGGCCGGAGCGAACCCACTCGACAGTGGGTGCTCGGATGGGTTGACCGGCACGATCACCGCACCTATGCCCTCACCGAGCGTCGTGTCGGGGGTCGCGACCACCGCCACCCGAAGCAGACCGGGAAGCGCGTAGCGGCCCTCCTCAATGAAGGGCTCCAACATGGGGACAGAGGTCAGCCCTGGGTCAGGCTCTCGTAGTACTTGACAGCCTCGGGACGAAGCCTGTCGAACGCCTGAAGAAACTTTGAGTGCGCCTCCACGGCCGGCCAGTCCGCGGGTAGCAGCTCCGGCGGAAGTCCAGGGTCCCGGAAGGGAAATTTGCGATAATCGTGAATGAGCCTGGTTCGTGTAATGAGGGCCGAGCGGCCAGTATACGCAGACTCGGAGGCGCTGATAATTTCATCGCATCTGGGGATAAAGGACCGGTACTCGTGCGCAAGTTCTTGGAGGTCCCAGCTTTGCGCTGCCCGCTCCCGGTCGTCTTTGAGACCTCGACTGCGGGCCTCAAAGAGGTCGTACTTAGCACTGGGCTCGCCTTGCAGCGCTTCTTCAGCCTCATCCAATTTGTCATGGGGGGCGAGCCAAGTGGCCGGGGCCAGTTGACCGAAACCGAGCCAAGACAGGGTGGTTTTCAATCTCGATCTTGCCGCCCGGTCACGTTCAGGGACACTGAAAATAACCAGGTACCAGATGCCATTCCACTTTTCCTGAGAGGGCGACTGCATGATGCGCTGCAGGCCCGAGTCAAGAAGATCCCATCCTTTTGCCGACGGCGTGTAGGTGCTGGTGCGACCCGCACGGGTGGCGTCGAACCATCCCTCCCTGGTAACCCTGGACATAATGACACGGGCCGAATCAGGGGCTACGTCAAAGCATTCGAGGAGAGCGGAGAGTTTCTGCAATGAAATAGATCCGCCATCCTCACGGATGTAATCGCCGAAAAGGTCAAAAACCACGGACCTTGCCTGCATGATGCCCGCCTCTCCTGATCCGAAACTCGATTCACCCGTTCAGGGCAGTTGCTTCTAATGGAGCAGCTGAGGTCACGTCCGGGTTGCCCGACGGAGCGTCTTTGCTGGCCTGCTGAACCGCTTTGATAATCTTGTCATAGCCAGTGCATCTGCAGAGGTTACCTTTGAGGCCCACACGAATTTCTTCTTCTGTCGGCTCGCTCTTCGTCTTGAGCAAGGCACAGGCGGACATGATCATGCCTGGAGTGCAGAATCCGCACTGCAGCGCTTGATTGCGGCTGAAAGCTTCCTGCATGGGATGTAGTTCCCCACCCTGGCTGAGCTGTTCAATTGTCGTGACCTCGCTGCCGTCGACCTCCGCGGCCATGACGCAGCAGGACTTCACTGTGGCGCCGTCAAGCTCCACTGTGCAGGCGCCGCAGTTACCGGTTTTGCAGCCGATGTGGGTGCCGGTGAGCTGAAAGTCGTCGCGGAGCATCACGGCGAGGGTCTTGCGGGCGTCAACGGAGTGCCGGACGGGCGTTCCGTTGATCGTGGTGTCTATTTCGAAGGTGCTCATAATTTCTCCTGAAGAACGCTCTAGTTACCCAGTGCAAGGTCAATAGCCCTGTGGGCCAGCACGCCGGCCATCGCGACCCTGTATTCGGCTGTTGCCATGTGGTCGGAATAGGACTCTTTGCAGGCGTCACGGGCGGCGCCTTCGAAGTCAGCATCAAGGTGGGATTCCACCACAATGGGACGATACTTTGCCCCCCCGAATCCGAGGGTTACTGAACGGTCATTCCTGACCAGAGCAACGACGTTGACCGTTGAATAGTTACCCATGACGCGGGCGAACCTGATGTAAGCGGTGCGTACCTCAGGTGCCAGAGTAGGGACGCGGACCTCTGTGATGATTTCATCGGGACGGACGACGGTTTCCAATCGGCCCACGTTGAGGTCCCGGACGGGCAGTTCGCGGGATGTGCCAGCGCTGTGCAGAACGGCGGTTGCTCCAAGGGCGCTGAGGACGGTCGGGTATTCAGCACCCGGGTATCCGTGGGCAAGGGAACCGCCGATAGTGCCGCGATTTCTTACCTGCACGTCCGCAATCTTGCTAGCAGCGTCAGCCAGGGGAGGACAAAGCCTGGCTATCCCAGGATTTGAGGCGATCTCCACGTGGGTGACTGTTCCCCCGATCCTGAGTAGATCACCGCGGCTTTCGATGAATTTCAGCTCGTCAATCCGCCTAAGGGAAACGAGACCTGTAGCCGTTCGGGTACCTAGGTTGATCAGCGGAAGCAGGCTCATTCCGCCACCAAGTGCCTGTGGTGTCCCCTCTCCGGACAGCAGCTCCAGAGCCTCCTCAACTGTCTTTGGGGCGTGGAAAGTGAATTCCTGGGGAAGCACTTAGACCATCTCCTTTTCGGGCGCTTGCGCAGCTTCGGCCATGACGTTTGTTTTAGCCGCTTGAATTGCGGTCCAGAGACGGCTGGGGGTGACTGGTAGTTCGGTCAAGCGAACACCCAGGTCACTAAGCGCATCCTCGATCGCCGCGGTGATGGCTCCCGGTGGACTTCCGACCCCCGACTCACCAACGCCTTTTGTGCCCAGAGGGGTGAAGGGCGACGGAGTGTTCTGGTGACCAACTTCGATGTCCACTGCTTCCTGGGACGTGACCATGGTGTAGTCCATGAAGCTTCTTGTGATGGGCTGCGCTTCGTCGTCATAGGCAACAAATTCATACAGTGTCGAACCTATCCCCTGCGTGATGGCCCCCTGCAACTGGGCCTCCGCCAGGAGCGGGTTCACAATTGGCCCGCAGTCATGAATGAGAACAAACTTCTCCACTTTCACCACGCCGGTTTCAGGATCAACTTCGACGACGGCTCCCGAACTGGCATTGGACCATGTTGGGTAGCCGTTGAATTTTCCGTCCACCTCCGGCTGATGGTAAACGTTGCCTATTTTGAAGCTTTTTGTCGTGTCCAACCCGGGATCGGTGTTGTCCATGTGTTTGCCATGGGGAAAGAGGTACACCTGCTGCACTACCTCGCTGAACGTAACCGTCGCCTCGGGAGCCTCGGTAGAGCTGAACACATCTTCCGTGATGCTCACTGTGTCCGCCGAAACGCCCAGCATGCTGGCCGCTACCGTTGTCATCTGCTTCTTGATCTCCAAAGCCGCCAGGTGTGCCGCGGAACCGCCCAGCATAAGCGATCTGGAACTGTAGTTGCCCGAACCCATAGGGCACGAGTCCGTGTCTCCCTGTGTGACACGTATTCTGTTCAGGCTGCAGCCCAGCGCATCTGCAACGATCTGGGCGATGCCGGTTTCGTTGCCTGTCCCGGGAGATGTAACACCGGTCAGGACCGAGACGTCACCTCCGGGAGTTACTCGAACAGTAGAAGCTTCGTAGCCGGCATAAAGACTGCCGGGCATGCAGAAGCCCTCCGGTGTCAGTTCTTGGCCCAGCCCGATCCCGAGGTACTTTCCCTGCCTGCGGGCTTCGGCTTTGCGTGCGGCAAATCCTTCGAAATCAAGCTTCTCCAAAAGCTTATCCAGTGTTCCGGCATAGTTGCCGCTGTCCAGGATGGCGCCCGTCGGCTGCATGAATGGGAATTCGTTTTCGGGAATGAAATTCCGGTGACGCACGACGGAACTGGGAAGTCCGGCCTCTTTGGCAACATGTTCGACGACCCGGTCGAGGAAGAACGACGCCGTGTCCTTGCCGTAGCCCCGGTACGCCTGCCAAGGGCTCTTATTGGTGACGACTGCTATGAGTTCGGTCTCAAGATTGGCGATCTTGTAGGGCCCCGGTACGCAGAGCCAGGTCACGTAGGCCATCCCCCAGCCGGCAAGGGCAATCGGTGCACCAACATCGGCGATCATCCGCATCTGCAGCGATGTTATGGCTCCATCTGAACTGAAGGCGGCGGTGTACTCCGCCTCTACATCCCGGGCGTGCCCGGCTGCGAGGAGGTGCTCTTGGCGGTCTTCTATCCACCTGACGGTCCGCTGTGTCCGCTTTGCCATGTAGGAGGTAAGAACCTCTTCCTGCGTCGTGGGGCACTTGATGCCGAAAGCACCCCCCACGTCAGGCTGGATGACCCTCACATCATTTTCGGACAACCTCATGGCCTCAGCGAGGTAGGTCCGCAAGACGTGGGGGGCCTGAGTTGAGGACCAGCAGGTTAGACGCTTCCGGTGCTGGTCCCAGGAAGCAACCACGCCGCGGGTTTCAACAGGTGAAGCCTGGATTCGAGCCGACTTGATACGCCCGCTTACGGTGCCGGCAGCGTCCCGTAATGCCTGCTCCGGATCTCCTGTGACCAGTTTCTGCCGGATCAGGACGTTGTCGGTCCATCCGGGCTCGACCAGGGGCGCTCCTTCCGCAAGCGCCGCTTCCGCATTGGGGATGACAGGGAGCAGTTCGTAATCTACTTCGATCAGATCGCGTGCAGCCAGAGCTGTCGCTTCGTCTTCCGCCAGAACAGCAGCTACTGCTTCGCCAACGTAGCGGGCCCGATCCACGCACAGGGCGTACCACGGCGCATACTGGGCTCCCAACGCCCTGGTGTTAATGGCCTCAGGGATGGGATTTGTGTTTTCGCGGATCTCGGAGGGCGTCAAGACGTAAATTACACCTTCAACCGCCTGCGCTTGGGAGGTATCGATCGACTTGATCCGAGCGTTGGGGTGGGGGCTGCGAAGGACGACCATTGTCGCCACGCCCCGCGGCTGAACGTCTGCTATGTATGAACCGCCTCCTGCTACAAGACGATCATTGTTCATGCCCTTGATGGGTTTACCAACGTTAACCACAAGTGCACCTTCCTTGGTGATTGTTTGGGGAGGTCGTGGGGTTTGCGCCACAAATCGGATTCTGCTTACGGTGACCGGAGCAGCCCGCCGATGCAGCGGAGCGCAGAATTATCACTTCGCTCACGGGGGAAACATGCTGATGGCTTCGCCCGCGGCGACTCCTTGGCGTGTTCGTTACCGGCCTGTCCTGGGACAAACAGTGTCGAGCCCCGTGGCTCCGAGTGCGATATAGATGCGTCGACATTGGCGCTCGTATCGTCCTTTCGATCCTTGCCCCCTTTGGCATAATTAGCGTATCATTACGAAATACGTTCGTCTATGAGATGTTTCAAAAAAAATCCGATCGCGGTCGGGGACAGTGTGGATCCTGACGGCCAACGCATGCTGCAAAGGGCTTGACGTTCCAGGAGCCGGATCGCAGCTTTGGCACTGAGCGCGGAACATGAAAGGCGGGACAACAGCATGAAGGAAGTCATTTCCGAGCTCTCCAGACAGCTCGCCCTGGGACAGCCGGTGGCGCTGGCAACGGTCGTTCGGACGCAGCACTCCGCCCCCCGCCCGGAGGGTTCTTCGATGCTTCGCCTTCATGACGGAAGTGCCGTCGGTTCCATATCCGGCGGGTGCGTTGAAGGGGCGGTCTATGAACTCGGGGCTGCCGTACTGGCATCGGGGAAGCCCGAGTTGGAGACCTACGGGTTCAGTGACGACGATGCATTTGCCGTCGGCCTTACATGCGGAGGCATGCTGGACGTCTTCGTGGAACCCGTCACGGGAGAAAGCTTCCCCGAACTTGATTCCCTCGCGGCCGCCATCGGCGCTGACCGGCCAGTGGCCCTGGCTACCGTAATCGCCAGTCCCGAGCCAAACTCCGTTGGACGTCATTTGGTCATCGATGCTAGACGCGTCAGGGGAACCACAGGAGATCCCAGGGCAGACAACGTCATCGCTGACGATGCACGTGGACTCCTTGCATCCGGCACGTCTTCAATCCTGACGTACGGACCGGAGGGCCAGCGGCTCGGCACGGGAGTGCAGATCTTCGTGAATTCATTCGCCCCTAAGCCGCGAATGATCGTATTTGGTGCAGTTGATTTTGCATCAGCTCTTGCTCAGCAAGGGAAGTTTCTTGGCTATCACGTAACCGTATGCGACGCGCGGCCTATCTTTGCCACACCCGCCCGCTTCCCGAGCGCCGACGCTGTGGTCGTCCAATGGCCTCACAAATACCTGGAAGATGAGGCCTCTGCCGGGCGCATCGACGCCAATACTGTTTTGTGTGTCCTGACTCACGACCCAAAGTTCGATGTGCCGGTCATTGATGTAGCTTTGCGGCTCCCGGCCATCGGCTATCTCGGGGCCATGGGCTCTCAGCGCACCCATCAAGACAGGGTCGCCCGGCTGCTAAGTGTGGGACTCCTGGAAGAGCAGATTTCCCGCGTGGCAAGCCCGATTGGCTTGGACATTGGTGGACGGACTCCAGAAGAGACTGCAGTCTCCATAGCCGCCGAGATAGTCGCTTCCCGGTGGGGAGGCAGCGGCAGGCCATTGAGCAATAACCGAGGTCGCATACACTCCCCGGACCGCCGGATCGTGGTCAGTGCGACGGCCGGCTAGTCGATCCGACTAGCTGTACTGCCCGGGGAGGTTGGTTGAGGCCGTGTGAGGACACGGCGTGAGATTTCCGGGATGACGAAGGCCTCCTAGGTGTGGAGTGGAGCTGTCTAGTCTAAGAAACCGCTGCACACCTAGGAGGCCTTCGTGTCCCACGCTAACGCAATGTTGACCCCAAAAGCCCGTTTGAAGCTCGCCCAATTGGTCGTTGAACAGCATTGGACGATCACCGAGGCAGCCAAGCACTACATGGTCTCCTGGCCCACCGCTAAACGTTGGTTCACCCGCTACCTCGAACGCGTGCCCGAATGAATGGAGGACAAGTCATCCCGTCCCCGCCGCAGCCCCAACCGGACCCCGGGGAAACTGGTCAAGCGCATCGTTGCCCTGCGATGGCCCAAGCGGATGGGGCCGGTGCAGATCGCCGGGCGGCTAGGCATTCCGGCCTCGACCGTGCACGCCGTCCTGGTCCGCTGCCGGATCAACCGGCTGCGCTACATCGACCGGCTCACCGGCGAAACGATCCGCCGCTACGAACGCACGGCCCCAGGCGAGATGCTCCACGTCGATGTCACCAAGTTCGGGAACATCCCCGACGGCGGCGGCCACCGCTACCTTGGCAGGTCGAGGGCGGAAAGAATTCCAGAACCTCAGCGGCGCGCAGCGGCTACACCCGCTCCAGCAAACACCCCAGAAACGGCACCGCCTACGTTCACACGGTCTTGGATGACTACTCCCGTGTTGCCTACGCTGAAATCCACCACGATGAGAAAGCCGTCACTGCCGTCGCCGTTCTCCAGCGGGCCGTGGCCTGGTTCGCCGGGCAGGGGATCATCACCACACGGGTGCTCTCGGACAACGGATCCGCCTACGTCTCCAAGGCCTGGAAAGCCGCCTGCGCCGAGCTGGACATCACCGCGAAACGAACCCGCCCCTACAGGCCCCAGACCAACGGAAAAATCGAACGGTTCCACCGCACACTCAACGACGGCTGGGCCTACGCCAAGTTCTACGGCACCGAAACAACCCGCAGAGAAGCCCTACCCGGCTGGATTCACTACTACAATCACCACAGGCCCCACATCGCACTCGGGAACAGGCCACCCGTCAGCCGGCTAAACAACCTCCCTGAGCAGTACAACTAGCCGGCCCGACCGGCCTCCATTGCTCTTTACATGCTAACGCCGTTGGTAAGAATTGCCGTGTCGCTCCGGGGTTACGCCGCCCTGAGCGATAGACGTAAGGCCGTTTTCATGATCTCTGGCACAAAAAGCCTCGCCCGTGGTGGCTTCGGGGCCTAGACCCACAACCGTCGCTCCGACAACACCCTGCCGTTCGACGCTGTGAGTATGCCTCTGCCCGATGCCCATTTGGCGAGCTCATATGCAGACCGCTGCCTCTGGTGCGCCCATTCATAGGCTGATACTGGCTGAACATCAAGGCCGGACATGATCGTGGACTCCTCACGGACCTGTACCGTCAAGCCCGAGTCTTCAGAGAGGTCCGACAATATTCGGGAGACGAACTGGTGGGGCAAGGATGAAAAGGACAATCCCGTATTCAGGTCCAGGGCTCGAAGCCACACTTCCCGCGCCCTCAACCACACCATGGCCTTCAACGTGACGGCGTCATTGTCTCGTTGTACAGCCAGTGACCACCGATCGTCCCTCAAATCACGCCATGCAACGCTCAGGTGAACGGCAGCGTGTTCTGAGAGGTTCCTCAGCGACTGCGGTGGAAGCGTCGAGGCAAACGCAGCCTCAGAATTCACTCGCGCTTCGGATGTCACGAGAGTTGAGCTGCCACTCTCAGCATCGTCGGCAAGGAGAGCTATGTCGCGGGCATTCAATGCCACGTGCGCAATCAGTCGGCGTCGGCTCCAGCCGGGGACGAGCGATGGATCATCCAGCTCTTTGTCCCCGGCCTGCTTTAGAGCACGGTTATAAAAGGCCTGACCACGTCGGGCGAGGAGTAGGTCAGCTACGAGGTCCTGATCAGTTGCCTTATCTGTTCGGGCAGCCATTGGAAGTTCCTTTTTGCCTGGGAGGGTGCGCAGACATGAGGGCCTGGCGCCCAGAGATGGTTGCGAGCTAGTTTTTAGCGCCGGGGATGAAGGTCCTGGAAAAATTCAAACGGTCCATGATCGGGCCATCGTTGTAGCGGAAGAGGTCAAATTCCGTATCCGCATGCAAAGACCATGAGACCCAACTGGGCACGGCAAAAAGGTCGCCTTTTTCGAGCTTGGTCTCAACGCCCCCGAGTACAACTGTTCCGGTTCCCTCAAAAACCTGCCAGACTGACGAGCCAACTTCGTGCCGGGTGGGTGTGTCCGCGCCTGCCCGCAGCCTGTGGAACTCGCAGCGCAGAGTCGGCATGACATCCCCGCCTGTTGTCGGGTTTACATAGCGGATGGCCGCGTGTCCTTGCTCGACAGTCGCTGGATGGCCTTCGTCTTCAAGCCTCAGCTGTTCGCGCAAGGCAGCGTCGGTATATTCCCATCGGTATGCTGCAAGCGGCGAACAGGTCTTGTTGTCAAGCTCCGAGAGCGGGCGCAGGCCGGGATGGGCCCAGAGCCTCTCGCTTCGAGAGACGGACGGAGATGCTTCATCGGTGACGCGCTCAGACCCGAATTCGAAGAAGCCCACATCCATGTACCTGGAGAAGGGAACGTCCAAGCCATCGATCCACGCCATTGGCTTATCGGTGTCGTTGTGATGACCGTGGAAGTTCCATCCTGGAGTCAGGAGGAGGTCCCCGCGTCTCATGGCGACGGGGTCACCGTTCACTACAGTCCAGACTCCCTCGCCCTCAACGACAAAACGGAAGGCATTCTGGGCGTGGCGGTGTTCGGGTGCGGTCTCGTGTCCACCGAGGTACTGGATGGCGCACCATAGGGTGGGAGTGGCATACGCGGTGCCCACCAACCCGGGGTTGGCAAGGCCGATTGCCCGGCGCTCTCCGCCGCGCCCAACCGGCACGAGCTCCCCGCTCCTCTCGGCGATGTCGAACAGAGTGCGCCACCTCCACACAAAGGGAACGGCATCCGACTCAGGCACCATGGGCATCAGGTCATCGCGCTGCGTCCAGAGCGGGGCGAGGCTGTTGGCCTCAAAATCCGAATACAGCTTGGTAAGTTCCGGTGTAAGTGCGTTCTCATTTGTCGACTGCATGGCAGGCTCCCTCGTCATCGAAAAGACCAATGCGAAACATCATTGGTACGAACTGTAATAGAGTGTTTCATAAAAGACAAGGAGTTCGCTGCTCCAAGCTGTTTGCCCGGTGCTACCCGCAGCAGGCTGGTAGATGCGTTTCGAATGGCTATGACGCAACTGCCCAAGCAGCACCATAAGCTGCGGACCCTTCGGCCGAAGGGAAAAGCCCCGACGGACTACAGCCCAGAGCCCCACCGCCGCCCGGGCCAAGTCCTAAACGGCGGTCTTTCTTAGCGACCTGAACGCGGCAAGCTCATGAGTGGATGGCGAAGCGGTTCCCGGAACGAATGGAGGAGTAATGCACAACTTCTACAAGCGATGGCAGGGTGAGCTCAAACGGGCTTTTACAGGCACTCCGGATGCCACCCCCGATTGGGTGCTCCGTCTGGCCGATGGTGACGACAACGGCTACTATCTGCCTGGTTCGGCCGTCTGGGCCGTTCACGGAAGCATGTCAACCATTATCGCCGGAATCCGGGCGCTACTCATGCAGACTCTTCACCCCGGAGCCCTTGCGGGTGTAAACGATCACTCGCGCTTCCGGGCAGACCCGTTGGGGCGACTGGCAGGGACCATCCGGTGGGTCTTTACCGTCTCATACGGATCGACAGCAGCTGCACATTCAGCATCCGACTGGGTAACCCGCCTGCATCAGCACGTCCACGGTGAGTACATGGACAGAAGTGGCAGACCCCGACGGTATGCGGCGAACGATCCTGAACTGCTTCTCTGGGTCCACATAACCTACACCGACGCCTTCCTCAGCGCCCACAAACTCTGGGGAGGCAGGATCCCCGGTGGACCGGATGCATACGTGAGCGAATGGGCCACGGCTGGACTTCTTATGGGAGTCGAGTCCCCGCCGATGACCGAAAAGGACATGCGCCAACAGCTGGAGCGATGGTACGACAACGGTGAGCTCGTAGCTGATGAGAGGGTTAAAGAAACCGTGTCGTTCATTCGCAATCCGCCTCTTCACTCGCTACTCAGGCCGGGTTACCACTTGCTTTTCGCAGCCGCCGTGATGAGCCTGGAGCCAAAGTACCGGAAGTTGCTTGGCGTCAGGACACCAACCCTTGGCCCCCTACCACTCCCCATAAAGGCGGCAGCCCGGGTGGCCCTTGTCCTCGTGCACATTGCGCTAGGGCGGGTGTCACCGAGTGAGAAGGCTGCACGCAAACGGCTCCGCCGGATAGCGGGCTCGAACATGCGGCGTTGATCGGCGACAGAAAAGCCCAAGAGCTGAACAAAGGCCCACCACACAGTTCAAAACCAGCAGCCTACCGATGACAACCATCTTTCAACGATGCGCAGCCGACCGCGGCGGACGGTAAAGCGCGTCCCGGCGATTTTCAAGCAGGCTTCGCTCAAGCGTCTATGAATTCACTCACGACGACGATTGCACCTCGGTTTAGGCCGCCGGACCTATCCGCGCGAACGCTTTTTGGCCTATCAAGAACCCCGCGTTCCTGGGCAGCAGCGCCGGGTGCCAGAAATGCCTCGAATACCTCGCCGGGTAAGCATTCACCCAACCAACGTTTCACGGATGGTCTCGAATAACGACGATCTCATCATCAGGCTCTGTTCGGCCCTTGTTGTTACTGCTACGACGCCGGATCCGCGCCGGCCGCTGACACGAGCGGCCCGAACATCAGACTTCCTGGGGTGAACTCGTCCCCGCATTCAGCGCACGACAACACCGGTTTCAGGTCGGCCCCGCAAGTGTGCCGGTAGGAGGAGCGGGGTGTCTCGTCGCGCATCCATGTGCTGCTCCACGCTGCCAGTGAAATGAGGATGGGCGCGACTTCGGCTCCTGAGGTTGTGAGGTGGTACTCGTAGCGCGGAGGGCGCTCGGAGTATTGGACACGCTCGATCACGCTGTGGCTTTCGAGAGTGCGCAAGCGGCCTGCCAGGATGTCGCGGGACGCGCCGGTATTTCCAGCGATCTGATCGAACCGGTGAACGCCCAAGGACATCTCACGAAGCGCCAGCAGCGCCCACCTCTCCCCCAGGACCCCGAGGCCCGTCGCAATGAAACACGCTCTGGGGCCATCTGCTGTCTTGTCGGCTGGATTCTTCAATCGTTCCTCTGCTTTCAGTACCTTTCCTCGAGTATATGAGTTAGTTGGAGAATCCAACCTACTCAGTTACTGTGATGTTCCAAGGTCACGACAAGCACGTCGCCGCCTTTCTAGGATCAGGAGAATCCATGCCATTGCTATCTGACGCCGCCCTGGCCGCCAACACCCCGGCATGACCACAGCAATCCCCAGCCCACAGAGCCCCAAGGAGGAATCCCCGGTGGCAGCGAACACCCCGGCACAACGCTCGGAAACCTTTACCTGGATTGATCCGGCAATCGCACTGGAGAAACTTCCCCACTTGTCGGGCCTGGAATACTTTTCCGGCCTCCGCGACGGCAGCATCGACCCGCCGCCGATTGCTTCGCTCATGAAATTCGAGTTCATCAACGCGAGCTACGGACAGGTCGAGTTCCAGTGCACACCTGGCGAAGCGCACTATAACCCCCTCGGAATGGTCCACGGCGGCCTCGCATGCACACTCCTGGACACAGTCCTCGGCTGCGCAGCACACACCATCCTGGATGCGGGAATTGGTTACACCTCCATCGACTTGGCGGTTAAGTACCTGCGACCCATCACACTCCAGCAGGGTCCACTACGCGCAGATGCATCAGTGGTGAAATCCGGGCCGCGGGTCATCTTCACCGAGGGCCGCCTCAGCACCACCGACGGAAAGCTCCTCGCCACCGCCACCAGCGCGCTGCTCATCTTTCCCCACCAACCCGGCACCGCAAAAGCATTTGAATGATAGAGGCGCATCCGTTACCTAAAAAGCTGCCGCTCCTCGGGTTCAGCTTTTGGTCTGGCATGCGCGCTGACCCGCATCAACGTATCCTCTGGGCCGGCCAGCCCTAGGGGTGTCTGGTCCCCGTCAGGGCCTCACTTGCCGCTACCTGTGGGGGTTGCCTTGACATGACGGCAAGGCAACCCCACACACAACGCGGCTGGAACTCAGCTAACTCTGTGAAGCCAGCACTCTAAACTCTCACGTCAGGCATCTCATATTCGTTGCCTACTACATGACGGCGATAGTGGTCCTCTGCTTGGTCAATTACTTCGCACTCCCCGAAACCGCAGCAAAGGCCGGCGTGCAATCGTCGCTCCGGCAGATCCCGGAGTATTGACAGGTGAGCACCTGGGCGCGTCGACAAAGATCGGCACGAATGGTTCGCGGAGGTAAATGCCGACGGCCCACAGCCGTAGGCCCTCTACGTCATCTGGCGTGGTAGCTCACCGCCCATGACCTCTCATATCGGGCTATATGACAGTCTGCCTCGCCTTGAGTAGCTGTCCGGCGGCCATCGATGACTTTCCTGAGTGATCTGCGCTCAGGCGAAAGCCGATCGGCTTGAAGACGCTGCGCTCGAACAGCCACACCGGGGCAATGTTCTCCTTCTGGTTGGTAGTAAATGGGTCCGTTGGGTGAGCGTTACCGCGGCATTTCGCGACGAGGGCTCGCGTGACTCTTGGCCAAAGGCCGTTTTTTGAGAATACGCGAAGAAGTGCATTTCTTTCCACGCTTTTCCTCTAGTAACCCTCTTGGAAGTGCAGAAAAGTAGGTCTTACGAAAAGAAATACAGATCCCGGACAAGCCGGCCGACGCAGCAAAGGCGCAGCGGAGGCCGGCCCGGGCACCACATAGGAGATAAAAATGACCGCATCATTTGAACCCGCAGAGCAGTCCGCAGAGCAGCAGGCCGCAGCGCTGGAACTTGAATGGTCCGCCAACCCGCGTTGGGAAGGCGTCACCCGCGATTACTCGGCCACCGACGTCGTCCGCCTCCGCGGTCGCGTCTCCGAAGAGCACACCCTGGCCCGCCGCGGTTCGGAGAAGCTCTGGAAGCAGCTCACCGAGGGAGCCCCCACGGGCGGCTACACCAACGCTTTGGGCGCACTGACCGGAAACCAGGCAGTGCAGCAGGTCAAGGCCGGACTCCGCGCCATCTACCTCTCCGGCTGGCAGGTCGCCGCAGACGCCAACCTCTCCGGCCAGACCTACC
>NZ_JABMCX010000080.1 GCF_013179505.1 Paenarthrobacter sp. CM16
AGGACGTTCTTTCGCTGCTCGGCGTTGCGGCCCTCCACTTGGCCCTGGGCCGATGCGATGGCGCGCGAGACGAGCTTGGATTCAAGGGCAACGTCGTCCGGTACGGAGCTGTTCATGAGGCGTTCGGCAGCACCTGAGTTGAACAACCTCATGAGGTCATCCGTCAGGGAAAGGTAGAAGCGGGATTCGCCGGGGTCGCCTTGGCGTCCTGAACGGCCTCGCAGCTGGTTATCGATCCGACGGGATTCGTGGCGCTCGGTACCCAGGACGTACAGTCCGCCGAGGTCCAGAACCTCTTCGTGTTCGTCTTTGACCGCTTGCTTTGCCGCAGAAAGCGCCTCGGGCCAAGCTGCCTCGTACTCTTCGGAGTTCTCCTCGGGATCGAGCCCGCGCTTTGCCAGCTCTGCGATGGCAGTAAATTCCGCGTTGCCGCCGAGCATGATGTCAGTACCGCGGCCGGCCATGTTCGTGGCAACGGTAACGGCGCCTTTTCGTCCGGCCTGGGCCACGATGGATGCTTCACGTGCATGGTTCTTGGCGTTAAGAACCTCATGCCGGATGCCTTCCTTGGCAAGCAGCTTCGAGAGGTACTCGCTCTTTTCAACACTGGTGGTGCCCACCAACACCGGCTGGCCTTTCTCGTGCCGCTCGGCGATGTCCTGGACGACGGCGTCGAACTTTACGACTTCGTTTTTGTAGACGAGGTCCGGCTGGTCGATCCGCTGCATGTCGCGGTTGGTGGGGATGGGGACGACACCCAGCTTGTAGGTGCTCATGAACTCTGCGGCCTCAGTCTCGGCCGTACCGGTCATGCCGGCGAGCTTCGAGTACATGCGGAAGTAGTTCTGCAGGGTCACCGTGGCCAGGGTCTGGTTCTCGGCCTTGATCTCGACATTTTCCTTGGCCTCAATGGCCTGGTGCATGCCTTCGTTGTACCGGCGTCCCGCCAGGATACGGCCGGTGTGCTCATCAACAATCAGGACCTCGCCATCGAGGATGACGTAATCTTTGTCCCGCTTGAACAGTTCTTTGGCTTTGATGGCGTTGTTAAGGAATCCGATCAACGGCGTGTTTGCCGATTCGTAGAGATTTTGGATTCCGAGGTAGTCCTCGACCTTTTCAATGCCGGCTTCAAGGACGCCTACGGTGCGCTTCTTTTCATCGACCTCGTAATCGATTTCAGGCTGCAGGCGCACTACGACCTTCGCGAATTCGCTGTACCAGCGGTTGGTGTCTCCCTGAGCGGGACCGGAAATGATGAGCGGCGTACGGGCTTCATCGATCAGGATGGAGTCGACCTCATCCACGATCGCGAAGTTGTGGCCGCGCTGAACAAGTTCACTGGCGTCCCAGGCCATGTTGTCACGCAGGTAATCGAAGCCGAACTCGTTGTTGGTTCCGTACGTGATGTCTGCAGCGTACTGCTGGCGCCGGACTGCGGGATCCTGGTTGGACAGGATGCAACCGCTGGTCAGTCCCAGGAACCTGTAAACGCGGCCCATCAATTCGGACTGGTATTCCGCGAGATAGTCATTGACCGTCACAACGTGGACACCCTTGCCGGCCAGCGCGTTCAAATACGCCGGGGCCGTTGCCACGAGGGTCTTGCCTTCACCGGTTTTCATTTCCGCAATGTTGCCCAGGTGGAGGGCGGCGCCGCCCATCAACTGGACATCGAAGTGGCGCATGCCCAAGGTGCGGGAAGAAGCCTCCCGCACAGCGGCGAATGCTTCGGGGAGGAGCGCTTCCAGGGTCTCGCCGTCCTGGTGACGAGTCCGGAGATGGTCCGTCTCCTCGCGGAGTTCGGCGTCCGTGAAGGACTTGAAGGAGTCTTCCAGGGCATTGATGGAATCGGCATAGTTCCGCAATTGCTTGAGTGTCTTTTTGTCACCCGTGCGGAGAAGTTTTTCGATTAGTGATGCCACGTGAAATTGCTCCCAGTCTCATGCTGCCGAATTCTGGCTGTTTCAGTCTACGGGAGAGACCAGTGCCACGTTGCCGCGTTCACCTATCAGCGGACTGTCCGGCTGCAGCAATCCATCACGGCCCTCAGCACGATCCGCCACGGCTTCGGCGAGGACCCCGGCGAGATCCCCCACCGGCCACACCACGACGTCCTGCAACTTGAGCCACGAGGCCATAAGTTCCAGTTCGGCGGCAAGTTCGACGGCGGTATCCGCCGGAGCTCCGAGCTCAGCGAACGCCGAGCGCACCAGGAGCCGGCCGGACGCCCGATCGGCTTTCAGGTCCACCCTGGCCACGATTCCATCCCTCAGAAGGAACGGCAGGACGTAATAGCCGTACTGGCGCTTGGCCGCTGGCGTATAAATCTCTATCCGGTAATGGAAGCCAAAGAGTTCCTCGAGGCGCCGCCTCTCAAAGACCAGCGAATCGAACGGGCTCAGCAGGGCACGGCCCTCCGCCTTTCGTGGCACCGTGGCAGTGACATGCCGGTAGGTTTCCCTCTCCCAACCCTTCACTGTCACTGGAAGGAGGCGCCCCGCGCGGACCAATCGCCGAACAGACTCCGCGCCGGCTTTGAGGGGTGTGCGGAAGTAGTCGGAAAAGCAGCGGGCAGTTCCGAGGCCATGAGCCTGGGCGGCCGCATCCATCAGGCGGTCAAGCGAGTCTTCGGGCGTGCCCCCTGGCTGTGCCACGAAAGGAACCACCCTGGAGGTCAACGTGTACTTTCGCTCGAATTGCTGTGTCCGTGAGGCGGCGGAAATCCGTCCTTCTTCAAACAGGTGTTCCAGGACCCGTTTGACGATGTTCCAGTTCCATCCCCAGTTGCCTCGGTCAGCTTCTTCGTCATGTCCGAGCTCTGCCGTAAGTTCCGAAGCCGTCATGGGTTGTCCCGCTGTGAGTGCGGTAAGAATACGCTCTTCCATATCCTGGCGGACATGGGGTTCCAAGTGGTGGGCGCCAACCCAAGCCCGCTTTTGCCACACCATGAGGTCTTGAAAGTGCTCAGGGCGGATAAAGCTTGCCTCGTGTGCCCAATACTCCATCATGCGGCGCGGTTTCCGTCCGGCCATCGTGTGAAGGATATGGGGGTCGTAATTACCAAGCCGGGAAAAGAACGGAAGGTAATGGCTTCGTGCCACCACGTTCACGGAATCGATCTGGACAAGCTGGAGTTGGGCAAAGGTCCGGCCCACCGCCCGTGCTGTCACGGGACCGGCGGGCCGGGTCCTTGCCAATCCTTGAGCTGCCAATGCGATCCGCCGTGCCTGTGAGAGGCTCAGCGAAGCGGTCATGGAAGTCCCTTCATGCAGGAGATGTTGCCTTACTTGGCTGTGGACGCCTGATCATCGGAACGGTAGGCGTGTATTTTCTCTTCCACAGCTTCCTCGCCGGGTTCGCAGGTGGAGTCGAGCGTGATCACGCCATAAGTCCAGCCGTTGCGACGATAGACGACTGACGGGGCATTGGTTTCCTTGTCCAGGAAGAGATAGAAGTTGTGGCCCACAAGCTCCATATTGTCCACGGCGTCATCCAGCGTCAGTGAGGCTGCCGGGAAGACTTTCCGACGGATCAGGACAGGTGAATCACCTGCGGGAATGTCGTTCTCGATCTCGTAGGGAGAACGCTCGTCTACCGGTGGGGCAGCTTCCTGGTGGTTGCCGGCCTCGACGTAGAGCGGTTCGCTCGCACTGGCTGGCTCGAGTGTTGCTGTGGCCTCCCGCACGGCTTTCGGCGTGTGGCGTCCGTGGTGCACCTTTTTCCGGTCCTTTGCACGGCGAAGCCTCTCCAGAAGCTTGCTGTACGCGAGATCGAAGGCAGCGAATTTGTCAGCGGCTGTAGCCTCGGCACGGATGACGGGGCCGCGGCCCAGGACTGTCACTTCAACGGTGAGCTGGCCCGGTGTCTGCCGAGGGTTGGTTTCCTTCGAAACCTTGGCGTCGACTCGCTGGACCTTATCCCCCAGCGACTCAATCTTTGAGATTTTCTCGCCGGCGTATTCGCGAAAGCGGTCAGAAACTGTGAGATTTCGTCCGCTGATCATGAACTCCATGGTGCCCTCCAAATAACTCAGGTGACACGACAACGACTCTGTTGGGGGCTTGTCTGACGGACAGTCGAGCCCCTTTCCGAGCCGCTATCGACAGGTACATCTGTTCTTGGTACCCACAACCGACGTTAGTTCATCGCCACGCGTTATTCATCCTTTAGTCACTTATTTTTTGATTGAGTCTCGAGGACTTCATAGGGATCGCCCTCGACCGGGTGGGAAGCGTAGGCTGGTGGCCTCGTGGCCGCAAGAACAACGGCGCCGCAGACCACGCCTCCCGCTGCTTCCACGGCACGCATTGCTTCGGCAAGGGTGGCGCCGGTAGTGAGAACGTCATCGACGAGAATGCATTTCCTGCCCTTGATTTCCCTAAGTCTCCGGCTTCTTACGCGCATGGATCCGCGGACTCTTTTAGCCCGGGCGCCCCGCCCCAATCCTTTTTGCCCCGCGCCGGATGCCCGTCTCCCATCACCGACAAACAGATCGGCTGCCCTGTCCAAAAGACTCCCGGGCGATTGCCAGCTGATACGGGTGGGACCGCGTCTTTTCTCCAGCGCATCAATGGTTGGGCACGCCGGCACCATGCCTCGCATCCGCACGACGAAGAGCAAAAGATGTACTGGACTGAATCCCCTCTTCCGGTAAGCCCGGCCGCTTGTCGGGATTGGCACCAGGCAGAAACCCGGCTCACCCCCAATGGCACGTTCCACCGCTTTGCCCAGGCACGATGCCAGCACCCCGGCCAAGCGCCATTGGCCAAAGCGCTTGAAGGACAAGAGGCACTGTGCAAGTTCATCCCGGTAGGGACCCGCGGCTACCACCCCCAGCTTCACTGTGCCGTCCGTCAGAACCAACCCGGGGGATTCCTGTTCCGCCCGGAAAGGTTGCCTGCAGAGTTGGCGAACGTGCTTGGCGCAGTTTCCGCACAACACTGTGTCCTCCGCTGAACAGCAAACGCACTCCACCGGAACCAGCATTCCAAGGAGGTCGAGCACCGTTCCCTGGAGCACCGCAAGAAGCCGGCCGAGGCGCCGTTTATCCGGACCACGACGACGACCGCGGACCGGATCAATCGGTTGGAGGTCTGGGTCCCGGCCCCTGAGGCGCCTGTGGGTACCAACATCAGTGACACGAATCCTGCCTGGGGCAGTGCCTGTGCCGACGGCGCACCGGACCCCGCTGGGAGCGGCGGTCCCAGGAGGAACTGCGGTGCTAATAAGGGCTGCGGTGCCTGTGACAGGTGCAGTGCCACTAAGGAGTGCTGTCCCGATGCCTGGTGGTGAAGTCTGCCCGACTGCTGCGATCATGGTGCCAGCCTGGACGGGTACGGGCGTCATTGGAAGGCACGCTCAAAGCCATGTGGACAATCGGTAGATCCTGACCGGCGCTCAGCCGGGGAATGCCGGCTCCGTGGGTCCCTTGAGCTGGAGTTCCCACCCGTTGCCGACCCGTTGGAACACACCGGCCTCGGATTGCCCGTAAATCTGTTCCGAACCGTTTCCGGCACTCAGGCTGGTCAAGCCGTCCCAGGGAGCCAACTGTTGCGGCTCACCGGATTCGAGGGACAGCAACTCAGGCACCACGGTTCCTGTGGGCGATCCGGACATCACCGCCACTGTTGAACTGTTAACCCAGACTCCCTGGTCAGCCGAACCGGTACTTACCAGCGTGATGGGCGCGGTGAGATCTTTGGGAACGCCATCTGCGTTGCGCACTATTCCGGTGATCTGCACCGTTGACTTACCGTTGGCTACAGAAATGACCAGCGCCCTGGTCCCCTCCCTGGAAACCCTGAAGTCCTTGACGGTTCGTCCGGATAGCCAGGAGGGCGTCATGGTGACATTGGGGATGGCCATACCCGGAGCGACGCCAGTAGGTTTGAACGCCACCACTTCGGCAGCGCCGTTGGCGCCCGGCCCTGCAGTCCATACCCAGTCGTGCGGACTGAATGAAGGACCGGTGAGCGTGCTCCTGGTAGTCAGCTGGCGTGCGGGCTGCCCGGGTTCAATGGCATACAGAGTTGTCTTGTCACCGTTGAGGAATGCGGCCGTTTGGGACACCGGCGACTCAGCCGGCGCATGGGGTCCCAAACCGGACACGGACTGTATGTCCGGAAGCGGAGTCACCCGGTTGTTCTCGTACCTCACCAAATCGCCGTTGCTCACGGCAATCTGGCGGGCCGGAACGCTCTTATCCACCACGGGTGGCAGTACCGTCCCGTTGTCCTCAACCCTTACCAGGTCCTGGTCAGCCCGCAGTTGGACATTGATGACATCAGGTTGGTCCCTGAAGGTCAAAGCCAACTGGTTTTGCATCCGCTGGCGGTCCTCCGCCGAGGCATCAAACAGTTCTTTGGCAGACAGGTCCACCTGCGCGGAGCCGGACACAACCGGCACGGACTCCCGTGCAAGTTTCATGCCGGACGGGAAGGCGCTAACCACTGCACCACGAAGATAAGGTGCCGGCCCGGCCAGCACGGCGGACGTCATGGACTTGACCGTGTTCTTCTTGATGAACCAACGGTAGTCGGGCACGGCATAGGTAAACGTAGGGTCATAGAAATATATGGGGAATGCCCCGTATATGACCTTGAACGTCTCCTCCGGTATGGCCGTGCCATCAGGCACTTTGGAAATGCGCCATTGGCCTTCCACTTGCTCAAGGGTCAGCGGAATCGTCTCTTTGGTGCCAGGCGGAAACTGTGTAGCCACGCCATCGGCGTCCACCGAATAGGCGAGGTCCAGTTCGTAAAGGTATTCGTTCTCCCCCGCTGCCTTGACTACCTGCGCTTCACGGAAAACGATGGCCCGTTTGTCTGGCTTCCAGGTAACGGACTGGGCCTGCGTGAGGTACTGGCGTGCCACAGGGTAATCATCCTCATAGCCGCTGCCGGCCATGTAGAAATCCTCAATCACGGTTTCCGGGCTTGAGCCAGCGCGCGGTGCTGCCGGAAAGAAGACCGGCGCGTTGGGGTTTCCGGCGCCCTCATCCTTGCTTTTACCAACCGGGCCGGATCGTGGAATTTGCGCACAGGAGGCCAGCAGCACCATCAGGACGGCCATCACCGCCACGATCGCACGTGATCTCCGGAAGCGCGCCATGGTCATGCTCCCCGTCCTGTTTCAGTGTCAGGCGCCGGTTTGCCGGCTCCGGGATGGGAGTGCTGTTGGCCCGTCCCGGACTCTGTGCCCAGGATGAGCATGTGCCGGTCACTCACCGCCCCGGGGAACTCAATGTCCGCTGGCTCAAGCTGAAGCGGAGATTTCACGATAGTGCCTCCCTGCCGAAGGGGAAGTGTCAACCGGAAATTGGAACCGGATCCCTTGCTGCCCCACGCCTGAAGCCAACCGTTGTGCAGTTTGGTGTCTTCCGCTGCAATGGACAGGCCAAGACCACTGCCACCAGTGGTCCGGGCGCGGGCAGGATCTGCACGCCAGAATCGATCGAACACCCTGGCCGCTTCTGCCTGGCTCATCCCGATGCCGTGGTCCCTGACCGAAACAGCAACAGCTTCATGGTTGGCTGCTACTGAGATATGGATCGGCTTTCCTTCTCCATGCTCCAAGGCATTGAGCAGCAAATTGCGGAGGATCCGGTCGATCCGCCGGGAGTCCATCTCCACCACGATGCTCTTCTGCCGGGCGTTGAGGCGGACCTCTGAGCCGTATTCAGCTGCAACAGGTGCTGCACCCTCCATGACATGGGAGATTACTTGGAAAATGTCTTGGGGTTCTGCATCCAGAACGGCTGCGCCGGCGTCGAAGCGGGAGATCTCCAACAAATCAGAGAGCAGAGACTGGAAACGCTCTACCTGGTGGTACAGCAGTTCGGCGGACCTCTTATTCATGGGATCAAAGTCTTCACGGGCGTCGAAGAGGACCTCGGCGGCCATTCGGACCGTGGTCAGCGGGGTGCGAAGCTCATGGGATACATCGGAAACGAATCGTTGCTGCATTTGCGACAAAGTGGCCAGCTGGGTGATTTGTTCCTGGAGGCTCGCCGCCATGTGGTTGAACGAAGCACCGAGTCGTGCCACCTCATCCTCGCCCTTAACCACCATGCGCTCCTGCAGTTGACCGGCCGCAAGCTTTTCCGAGACCACGGCAGCATGGCTGACAGGACTGACTACGTTGCGCGTCACATACCAGGCAATGGCCCCGATCATAAGGACCAGGGCAGCTCCACCCGCCCAGAGGACGTTCTGAATTTCGTCCAACGTTTGCTGGGCAGTATTGAGGTCGTAAATCAGGTACAGCTCATAGGACGTGCCATTGAACGTGACCATGTTTCCCACGGCAATGCCTGGGCGGTCCTCATTTCCGACAGGAAATTGCGTGGAAGCCCAGAATTGCTGCTTGCCGCCTTCCTGAACAGCCTTCCGGAGCTCCGGCGGTATCACCCTGACCGTCAACTGATCGGAGGCCCTCGACTCGACCCAGCGGTTGCGCGGCTTGGTCTGCTCAGGCTTCGCCTCGAAAACATAGCGGCGTTGGATCACAGAGCCACGGCCCTCCACGGCCGTCAGGGTGTCATAGACCAACGTGATGACGCTGGACTGATCGGTGACCTGAGCGCCGTCGAACGTGTCCTGGACCTGCTTGACGTTGTACCGCGACTCGGACTCGGCCTGGGCCAAACGCTCCTGGAAAAGGTTATTGGCTATCTGGTTGGACAAGTAAGCGCCCACAATGGCAAAGGATGTAACTGCCAACAAAAGGGTAGTGAGAACTGTCCGGAATTCCAGGGAACGCCGCCAGCGCTTCAACAACGAGCGCCAAAGATGACGCAGCCCCGGTCTGATCTGCCGCACGCCAAGGGACACCAGGCGCGAAACCCGCAGCACCAGGATAAGTCCGCGCCGTGTCCAGATTCGCGCCCGGAAAAGGAACCATGGCACTGTCCGAGTGTTCTGCTGCGGTTGGGCTGCAGTTGACGGTAAAGACTCCCCGGGGGATGAATCAGAAGTGGTGCCGGGGGTCGGTGACGAAGCCGGGGTCACTTGCTGGACACCGGCCGCCTCTGGACCTTGGGGCCTAAGGTCACCTTCGGCCGCGCCGGCTTTACCGGCCGGAGACTCAGGAACCTGCTTTATATCCGACACCACGCACCGTCAGAACGACCTCGGGCGCCTCAGGGTCACGTTCGATCTTGGACCGCAGACGCTGGACGTGGACGTTGACCAAACGTGTATCCGCGGCGTGACGGTAGCCCCAGACCTGCTCGAGGAGCAGCTCGCGGGTGAAGACCTGCCAGGGTTTGCGTGCCAGCGCCACCAGGAGATCGAACTCCAAAGGGGTCAATGAAATGCGGTCACCGCCACGGGTGACCAAGTGGCCCGCGACGTCGATGGTCACGTCAGCGATGCGCAGGGTTTCGGGGGCCTTTTGGTCGCCTGGACGGAGTCGGGCACGAACGCGTGCCACGAGCTCGGCGGGTTTGAAGGGCTTCGGCACGTAATCGTCCGCGCCGGATTCCAGGCCGCGGACCACATCGGAGGTGTCCGACTTTGCCGTCAGCATGACGATCGGCACATCGGATTCGCCGCGGATCTGCCGGCAGACTTCGATGCCGTCGGACCCAGGCAGCATCAGGTCCAACAAGACCAGATCCGGCTTGGACGAGCGGAAGATCTCCAAGGCCTTGCCGCCATCTGCGCAGAACACCGGCTCGAAACCATCATTGCGCAGGACGATGCCAATCATCTCTGCGAGCGCTTCGTCGTCGTCAACTACCAGAATGCGTGCCTTCATAGTTATATATTCCCTTATCACCAAGTCTTTGTCCCGTTGGGCACAGCGCACGGCATGGCGCCCCAAGGGCAGTTCCACCGTACTGCACAACTGCGCGAGCCTGCCTGCCGCGGCTGCCCGGGCGTCGGGCTATGAGGGACGACGGCGGGACTATAGGCTGGGGGCCAAGGTCCGTTTGGGGGACGTCGAAGGTCGGCGGGCCGGGTCTTATGGGGAGGATAACGTGTCACAACCAGAGCACGGCCGGGAACCACAACCGGGCAACCAACCCGCGTGGGGCAACCAACCACAACCGGGCAACCAACCCGCGTGGGGCAACCAACCACAACCGGGCAACCAACCCGCGTGGGGCAACCAACCACAATGGGGCGGTCCTTCTGCGTGGGCGCCCCCGCAAGGCGGCGGGCAGTATGGCCAACCGTCTCCGGGTTGGCCACCCGGCCCACCCTACGGGCAGCCCCTTTACGTCGCTCCCCCGAAGCCGGGAGTCATCCCGCTGCGGCCTTTGCAGTTCGGCGAGATCCTGGACGGATCATTCCAGACGATCCGTCGCAACGCTGCTTCCATGTTCGGTTCTGCACTCATAGTGCAGGCCATCGGCGCAATCTTCATCGGCATTGTCACGGTGGGAATGTTCCAACTGACCGCCTCTTTTGAATCGGTCAACTCTGAAGCGGATTTCAATGAAGCCATGGGTCCCTTCCTCGCCATTATGGCAAGTACTTTGGGTGTCTCGGTGCTGATCGGTTTTCTGGGCTCGGTCCTTCAAGGCGTCCTGGTGGTGCCGGTGGCGCGGTCGGTCCTTAACCGGCGTACGGGTTTCAAGCAGATGTGGCAGTTGGCCGGCAGAAGGATCTGGCCGCTGCTGGGCGTCGCGGTTCTGCTGACTATCGGCGGGCTGCTGGCAGCCGCGGCAGTGGTGGGTGTTGCCGTTCTGCTCTTTACCGCCATCGGGCCCGGGGCGTTGTTGCTTGTCCTGCCCCTGGGGCTTGGTTCGGCGGTGCTTTTTGTCTGGATCGGGTTGAAGTTGATGCTGGCGCCGGCCGCGATCGTCGTTGAGCGGACAGGTGTTTACGACGGACTCCTGAGGTCCTGGCAGCTGACCAGGAACAACTGGTGGCGCATCTTCGGCATTACGTTGGTGGTTGCGATCATGGTGGGCGTCATTGCCCAGATCGTCCAGATCCCCGCGTCCTTGGCGGCTACTGCCATTGGCGGAGTGGTTACTCCCCACCCTGATGCGGAGTCTGTTACTTCCACCCTGGTTGTCACCACGATCATTTCTTCAGTGATCGGGGCTTTGGTGGGGTCGGTAACGTTCGCCTTTCAGGCCTCCGTGTTTGGCTTGATCTACATGGACCTGCGCATGCGCCGTGATGGCCTGGACGTGGAGCTGATGCGGCTGATGGAAACGGGTGCCGATCCCGATGGAGTGCCCGGCAGCCCCTCGACTCCAAGCCCGGATGCTTCACTCCAAGCTCCAAACCAGCCGCCGCAAGGCGGACAGTTTCCGGCTTCGCCTCCCGGGCCACGGCCTCCGGCATGACGGTCATCCCCTTGGATGCAGCCACCACGTTGGCGGCCATGGAGCCGCCGGTAACCCCGGACCGCGAAGAGGCGCGGCGCTGGGCGGCTGAAGAACTTTCCAATCCCCGGTATCCTGATGCCCAACCCGGCTGGCTGGACCAATTGTGGCGTGACTTTCTCGACTGGTTGTCGTCGCTGGAGGGTGAGGGATTGGGCCAAGGACCGGACCTTGGAATTCCGTTGATGATAGCTGTGGCCCTTGCGCTCATTGTCGCCGCGGTGATTGTGGTCCGGCCCCGGCTGAACGCGCGTCGTAAAGCTACTGGAGTCGATATCTACGGCGATGACGCCAGTGTCGATTCGGAGGGCTACAGGAAGCGCGCGGCAACCGCAGCCGACGACGGCGACTGGCCATCCGCCGTCGTCGATCAGTTCAGGGCACTTGTCCGCTCCGCGGAGGAGCGCGACATCATCGACGTGCGTGCAGGGCGGACAGCCGATGAAGTGGCGAATCAGTTGGGGCAGGTATTTGGTTCAGCACAGGCCCGGCTGGATGCGGCAGCCCGCCTTTTCGATGCCGTGCGCTACGGCGAACAGGGGGCAACTGCCTCGGACTACGAGTCCATTCGCTTGCTTGATACAGATCTCCTGGACATGAAGCCTGACTTCGCTGGACAGGCACACGCCGGATTCGCGGTGCCCCGATGACAACCTCCACGGTCAAAGAGAACGCGGTCCGGGGTGAAGCTGATTCAAAGACGCCGTCCGGTGGGAGTACTTTCCGTACCTGGTTCCGAAAGCACCTGGCCTGGATCATGATCGGCGCCCTCCTGGCTGGTTTGGTGGCCTATCTGGCTGTCTCCAGTGTCTCGGGCGCCAAGGATCCCCGGCCACTGTCTTCCCGCAACCCGGCGCCGGACGGCGCAATGGCTGCAGCTGAAATCCTCGGGCGTCACGGTGTCTCGGTCACACCGACCGATACGTTGGCAGACACCATGGATGCCTTGGCCGAACCTAACGAGACCACTGTTCTCATCTACGACCCCCGTGGCTTCCTCGACCGGACGCAGCTCGAAGACATAACGGACACCGCAAACCACGTAGTGCTGGTCAATCCGCGACTGAGGACCCTCAATGCGCTGGAGCAGGAATTCCGCCCCGGGGGCGTGGTTCCTGATGGAACAAAGGTTCTTGAACCCCGATGCGACCTGGAAGACGCCCTCGTGGCAGGCAAAATCTCCGCCCAGGGCTTTATCTATTCGGGCCCTGTGGTGTGCTACCCGGCAACAGGTCAGGGGTCCGGCCTCTACGCGGCATCGGCGGACGGCCGGGTGGTGGTCATGGGCAGCACGGATTTGCTGAACAACCAGCATCTGGCTTCCGAGGGAAATGCAGCCCTCGCGCTCCGCACCTTGGGCAAGGACCGGAAACTGGTCTGGTATCTGCCCGGAGCAGGAGACCTTGCCGCAACCGACTCAACACCTACTCTCAATGAACTGGCACCCCGCTGGCTCGCTTTCGTGGGACCGTGGCTCGCAATCGTGGTGCTCCTGGCAATAGCCTGGCGCGGCCGACGCATGGGGCCCCTGGTCTTCGAGCCGCTTCCAGTGGTGGTGAAAGCTGCCGAAACGGCCGAAGGCAGGGCAAGGCTTTACCAGGACTCGCGGGCAGTGGACCGTGCGGCGGAGAACTTGCGGGCAGGCACGCTGGCCCGTTTGGCGCGGCACTTCAACCTTGGGATGGACGCCACCCCGGAGGCAGTCGTGGACGCTTCTTCCAGACACGTGGAGCGGCCGGTTACGGACGTCAGATCGGTGCTCCTCGACTTCAGGCCTGACAACGAAGGACAACTGGTGCAATGGGCACAACAGATCGAACGAATCGAACAGGAGGCGACCACCCGATGAGCAGCCAGCCGAACAGCTACACGGAGAGCACCAGCCAGCAGACCGGTGGTGTCCCGCCTCAACAGAATGTTCCCCAACCGGATGTCGCGCCTCAGGCCATGCCTCAGCAATACGCGCCGCAAGGAGGGGATCCCGCCGGAAACGGCCGCCGTTCCGCAATCGAAGACCCTGCCCGGCAGTCCCTGCTGAATGTCCGAACTGAGGTGGGCAAAGCCGTTGTGGGGCAGGATCCCACCGTCACGGGCATGCTTATTGCCTTGCTCTGCGGGGGTCACGTCCTGTTGGAAGGGGTGCCCGGAGTGGCCAAGACCCTGCTGGTGAGGGCACTGTCCACCGCTTTGAGCCTGGACACCAAACGTGTCCAGTTCACCCCTGACCTCATGCCCGGTGATGTCACCGGCTCACTGGTCTATGACTCCCATTCCTCGGAGTTCACCTTCCGCGAAGGCCCGGTGTTCACCAACATCATGCTCGCGGACGAAATCAACCGCACTCCGCCCAAGACCCAGGCATCGCTCTTGGAAGCCATGGAAGAACGCCAGGTTTCCGTCGACGGCGTCTCCCGCCCGCTGCCGAGCCCGTTCATCGTAGCCGCAACGCAGAACCCGGTGGAGTATGAGGGCACGTATCCCCTCCCCGAGGCCCAGCTGGACCGGTTCCTCCTCAAACTGACCATGCCTTTGCCGGGCCGTGCCGAGGAAATCGAGGTCATCCGGCGCCATGCCAGCGGCTTCGATCCGAGGGACCTCGCTGCAGCAGGCGTGCGTCCAGTGGCCGGCGCGGCAGAACTCGCAGCCGCCCAGGCCGCAGTAGCCCACGTAGCGGTGGCCCCGGAAATCCTTGCGTACATCGTTGACGTTGTCCGTGCCACCCGGTCTGCGCCGTCGTTCCAGCTGGGAGTCTCTCCGCGCGGTGCAACGGCGCTGCTCAATACTTCCAAGGCCTGGGCCTGGCTGTCCGGACGGACCTTTGTGACACCGGACGATGTCAAGGCGTTGTCTTTGCCGTGCCTGCGGCATCGTGTGGGGCTTCGGCCCGAAGCCCAAATGGACGGCATCCAGGTGGACGATGTCCTGGGCAGCATTCTGGCGTCCGTTCCGGTGCCGCGGTGACTTCCCGTACTGCCTTGTATTCCAGTACCGCGGAGGCTTCCAGTACCGCGGCGATTTGCGGGGTCCACGTAACGTCCGCCCCGGTGAGTTCCGACGCGCAAGCCCGCTCCGCTGCGACCTGGCTTAGGCGGCCTGAATGGCGGTGACGGGTCGTTTCGTGCTGCTTGCACTGGCCGGGTTGGTCCCGCTGGTGCTGTTTCCGGCATGGACCACCGTCCTGTTTGTCGCCTTGGGCCTGCTGCTGTTACTGGTTTTGGACCTGCTCCTGGCTGCTTCGCCGGCACGCCTTGGTTTGGCCCGCCAGCACCCGGGAAACGTGACGCTGGAGGGCCGGGCGGAGACTGTGGTGACGGTTGCCAATCCCACCCGGCGGACGGTGCGGGCAACCATCAGGGATGCGTGGCAGCCTTCGGCCGGAGCCATCGAGAACATCCAGTCGTTGACTGTGCCCCCGGGTGAGCGTCGACGCATGAGGGTGGCGTTGGTCCCCCGGCGCCGTGGTGACCTGGAAAGTCCGCACATCACCATCCGGTCCCAGGGTCCGCTTGGCCTGGCAGCCAGGCAACGGACGCGGGTGCTCCCCGGGCAGCTGAGGGTCCTGCCTCCCTTCCACTCAAAACGGCACCTGCCGTCCAAGCTTCGCAAGCTCCGGGAACTTGATGGCAGGGCCGCCGTGCAGATCCGCGGGGCAGGCACGGAATTCGATTCCCTCCGCGATTACGTACGCGGTGATGACGTCCGCTCCATCGATTGGCGGGCCACGGCACGCCGCTCTTCCGTGGTGGTCCGGACCTGGCGCCCGGAACGCGACAGGCGCGTGGTCATCGTCCTGGATACCTCCCGCACGGCCGCCGCCAGGATCGAGGACGAACCGCGCCTCGATACAGGAATTGAAGCGGCGCTGCTGCTCTCGGTCCTTGCAGAGCGCGGCGGGGACCGGGTTGACTTCCTCGCTTACGACCGCAGATTGCGTGCCCGGGTGGAGTCTGCATCCAAAGGGAACATGCTGGGCCAGTTGGTCCAGGCGATGGCCCCGCTGGAGGCAGAGCTGATCGAGCTGGATTGGCAGCAAATCCCGGGACAGGTCAGGGCCGTATCAGCGCACCGGTCGCTGGTGGTGCTGTTGACTGCGCTCGACGGCGGCGCCCCCGAAGAGGGCCTGTTGCCCACCGTGGCGCAGTTGTCGCGTCAACACGTAGTGGTGGTGGCCTCGGTCAGGGATCCGCTTCTGGCAGCCATGAAGGAGGAAAGGACCACCGCGAGCCAGGTGTTCCGCGCCGCAGCCGCCGAACGCGCCCTGTTGGAACGCGCCGCGGTGACGGCCCAACTACGGCAACTCGGCGCCGAAGTGGTGGACGCCGAACCGCTTGACGTCCCACCCCTGCTTGCGGACACCTACATCCGGCTCAAAGCGGCCGGACGACTCTAGATCCCGGTTCTTGAAAGGACTGCCATGAATTCCCCCATATACCAGCTGGCACTCGGCGATGACTTCACCAAGCTGACTCCCGAACTCCAGGAGTACTTTTCATTGGCAGCCGCTTCGGGCTCCTATGGCATAGGCGAAGGCGTCTTTGACGTGGTGGGCTGCCGGCAGAAATGGCTGCGTCCCCTGCTCGCCCTCACCGGCAGCGAGGAAGCCTTCTTCCCTGAATACGGTGAAGGTATCCGGTTCAGGATCGAGAACCACGCGCACGTGGATCCGTTCGGGCGTCCGGCATTGACAGCCCGGCGGGAAATCTATTTCCCCACGGGTACCAGGCTGTTTCACGACACCACGAGTGCCATTGTGCCGGGTCCCGGCGCGGGTGGCGGGAACAACCGTGCGCGCCTGGTTGACCATGTGGGCCGATATCGGCGGCTGGTGACGGACCTGGATGTCAGCGTTACTGCGGAGGGGCGGCTTCGTGGTGTCTCCAATGCGAGCCGGCTGTTGCTGGGGCCCCTACGCATACCCCTGCCGGCTGCCTTGGACGCTAGAGCCTACGCTGAGCAGTGGTGGGACAGCGCCGAAGGCAAACATCGTATTCAGGTCAAGGTCATCCAGCCGCAGATTGGATTGGTCCTGGTCTATGCAGGACGCTTCGATTACCGGCTGGCACCGTATTTGCCGGGAACAGCACCGGGCACGGCGCTTCCCCGATATGCAGAACCGGATCGCTGGGAACAACGGGTCTGACACGACCGACGGGCACTGGTGTCCCGTTCGGCCCGCTTCCCGGCAGTTCTCCTCAGCCCTGGGCCAACTGGTCCAGCCCGTCAGCTACCTGGGTGAGCTTTGCCAGCACTGATGTGGCCGCCGCGGGCTTGTAGCCGGCGAGTCCTGTCGCGGGAGTGACCCGGAGACCTGCCAGACCCGATGCCGGCAGCCCAAGCTGGCGCCATGGCTTCCAAATGCTCTCCACGATCTCCGAGGTGCGCGGCAGTTCCGCCCGTGGATCGTAGGTGGGGACTGCGCCGGCCCAGAGGCGCTTTCCGTTTTCCACGGCTCCTGCCAACTCCTCCCATTGACGGGTTGTAAGAGCCCTCAGGGGAAGTGCTATGCCGTCCGCCCCTGCCGCAAGGACCCGCTCGATCGGTGCTTCGATCTCCGGTACGGACACCACGGTCTCAACCACACCGGAGGCTTTGAGTGCCTCAACCAGCAACCGCCAGGACCCTGTAATTTCTTCACCGGAGACCGACCTCAGCGTCCTGTACCCACTGGCTGTCGGGATGGTTCCGGCCATCACC
>NZ_JABMCX010000081.1 GCF_013179505.1 Paenarthrobacter sp. CM16
GAAGCCCACCAACCGCCTGACGAGCCCTTGTGGTGCCAACACTGCAATACGGACAAGCACCTGCTGGTGAATTCCATCCAATCGCACTACCCACCCGCGCCAAACATGGTTGAAGTCACCTACGAGTGCCATACCTGCAGGTACGCCTACCAACAGGTGGCCTCTGTCCAGAGGGTGGCGCTGATACTGAACCGTCCGGGCGTCAATCAAGGCGTGCTCCAGTTCGGCGGGCAGTACCTGCACTGCGGCGAACCCATGAAAACCAAGAGCTGCGAGCTTCGCAGGATCCAAGCCCCCTTGGTCCTGAAACCAGGTGGCCAGCTGCGGATGTACGAGGTCCTTATCAACACCCGCATCCTTGGATGCCATTGCGGATTCCGCATGGAGATTCCGGAATGAGGAACAGCGGCCACACCATTTCTGGAGCTACCGGGAGGGATAGCATGCACACGGAATCACAGAGGAAAGACTCTTCAACAACGGGCTCGCAGCTCAGGCCGGCTGCCCGGCGGAAACTTCCTGACCCGCCGGATCCAGACAACCTGCCTATCGATTACCGGAGTTCGGGATGGGATTCCAGCCGGTACCCGTCCTCTGTTCCCGAAAGCCTGCGACCCCAACATTCGTCGCGTCGAAGGAGTGCCTGACCATGAGCGGGTTCCCGCCGGACCCCTCTCATCCAGACCCCTCGCGGGGGCCGGGGACTGATCCAACCCGTGAACCCGGGCCTACACCCGAGCCTGTACCGCTGCCGGAGCCGGGCCCGCCGCCCGTTCCGGACCCAACGCCGGGACCTGCGGTTCCTTCCCCGCCCGGAAAGGGCGAACAACCGGCGCCCCTGACATAAGGGACCGGTCAACCCATGGACCGGATCCTGGCAAATCCCCCAGTCAGGATCCGAACGAGGGCATGTCGCGCTACAGGGAGCATGGCATGCCCTTTGTTGTGTCCACTCGCCAACCCTCCAATCTTTGTTTATGTTGGTTTCCCTTGACTTACCAACATAAACAAAGATAGAGTCAAGCAATTCCACATCGTTGTGACAGCAGTCACTGATGTGGCTGCCCAGGAAGCAGCTTGACCTATGGAGGGTAAGTGTTCGCCGAAGAACGCCAGCAACTGATCTCCGCACTCGTCGCAGAGCGCGGACGGGTGAGCGTCACTGACCTCGCCGACCGTTTCAGCATCACCACTGAGACAGTCCGCCGTGACCTCGCGGCCCTCGAAGTCTCGGGAAACCTCCGGCGCGTCCATGGCGGCGCCGTCCCCTCGGACCGCCTGAGCACCCGCGAAGAAAGCATCCTCGAACGGGCCGTCCAGCGCCAGGTGGAAAAATCCCGTATCGCCAACGCCGCACTGGCCCTGATCCCGGAGCTCACCACCGGCAGTGTCCTCCTTGACGCAGGTTCCACCACGGAAACCCTCGCCGATCTCCTGGCCCAGCGGACGCCGTCGGCCAACGGAAACGATGAACTCGTGGTCATTACCCACGCCATCCCCATTGCCGGCAAGCTCTCCTCCACACAGGGCATAGCACTCCAGATCCTTGGTGGGCGTGTCCGCGGACTGACGCAGGCCGCCGTCGGGCAGTCCACCGTGGAGGCCGCTTGCAAGCTTCGCCCCGACATCGCTTTTGTGGGTGCCAACGGCATCCACGCAACCTTCGGCCTCAGCACTCCGGATCCTGAGGAAGCAGCCGTCAAGGCCGCCTTCGTCACCTCAGCCCGCCGCGTGGTGGCCCTGGCCGACTCTTCCAAACTGGACGCCGAAACACTGGTCCAGTTCGCCACCTTGAAGGATGTTGACACCTTGATTACAGACAGCGAACCCTCCGCGGAACTCGCCGCAGCCCTGGCAGATGCCGGCGTCGACGTGGTGATCGCATGATCATCACCTTGACCGCCAACCCCAGCCTTGACCGCACGGTGGAACTCCCCGGGGCCCTGGCTCGCGGCGAGGTGCAGCGCGCGGTAGCCGTCCACCAGGAATCCGGCGGGAAGGGCGTCAACGTTTCCCGGGCGCTGGTGGCCTCCGGTTTGGACACGCTGGCAGTCCTTCCGGGCGCGGACTCGGACCCGGTCCTTTCCGGACTGCACGACGCCGGCGTGCCGTTCGCCGCGCTACCCATCGGTCAGGCGCTGCGCAGCAACGTCACGCTCACCGAACCGGACGGCGTCACCACCAAGATCAACGAACCCGGCCCGGAACTGAGCGGTGACCAGCAGGAAGCCCTGATCGGGCTGTTGTTGGAGCGCTCCCGTGGCGCCGGCTGGGTGGTTCTCGCAGGATCACTCCCACCCGGGGTGCCTGCGGATTATTACGCCACCATCGCTCGTCGGCTCAGGTCGAACGCGGACGGAACGGCGGCCCCCCGGATCGCCATCGACTCCTCCGGGGCGCCGCTCGCGGCCGCCTTGGTGGGCGACGCTTCGGGAAAGCCGGACCTGCTCAAGCCGAACGCGGAAGAGCTCGCCGAGCTTGCCGCCGCCGCCGGTTTCACCAACGTCTCCACAGCTGACGAACTGGAAGCGGATCCGGCCAAAGCCGCTGAAGCCGCAGCCGCCGTCGTCGCCAGCGGTGTAGGCGCTGTTCTCGCAACACTCGGGTCCAAGGGAGCAATCCTGGTGACGGCGGACGGAGCATGGCTTGCCACGCATCCGCCCATCCAAGCCGTCAGCACGGTAGGCGCCGGGGACTCTGCACTGGCCGGCTATTTGCTGGCTGCAACCCAGGGCGGATCCGCACAGGACTGCCTTCGTCAAGCCGTGGCGCACGGTGCCGCTGCTGCTTCCCTGCCGGGCTCCACCGTCCCGGCAGTCCACCAAACAACCCCCGATGCCGTAACCATCACGGCCCTCCAAAAGGACTCACAGTGACCCAGCTGATCACACCCCAATTGGTCACCCTCGACCAAAACCTGGGCGACTCCCCCGCCGACGTCATCCGCGTCCTGGCCGGCAAAGTTGCCGCCTCCGGCCGTGCTTCCGAGGTTGAAGGCCTCTTCGCCGACGCCTTCGCCCGGGAGCAGAAGACCGCCACCGGCGTCCCCGGCGGCATCGCCATCCCGCACTGCCGCTCCGCTGCGGTCCAAGAGCCTGCATTGGCCATGGCCCGGCTGTCCCACAAGGTGGACTTCGGCGCCAAGGACGGGCCCGCAGACCTCATCTTCTTCATCGCAGCCCCGGACGGCGCGGACCAGGAACACTTGAAGCTGCTGTCCAAACTGGCTCGCTCGCTCATCAAAAAGGACTTCACGGCGGCGCTGCGTGCGGCAGCCACCGAGCAGGACATCGTAGACCTCGTGGACGGCGCACTGGCCGACAAGCCTGCGGCTGCTCCGGCGGCGGATACCGCACCTGCCGCTGCTGCCAGCCCTGCCACGGGCACGACGACGACTGCCGCACCAAAGCGCATTGTGGCCGTAACAGCTTGCCCCACGGGTATTGCCCACACGTACATGGCGGCTGACTCGCTGGTTGCTGCTGCCAAGGAAATGGGCGTCGACCTCCAGGTTGAGACCCAGGGTTCCTCGGGGGCCAAGCCACTTGACCCGGCAGTGATCGCCGCAGCTGACGCAGTGATCTTCGCCGTGGATGTCGACGTTCGCGGCAAGGAGCGGTTCGCCGGCAAGCCTGTCATCAATGCACCGGTAAAGCGTGGCATCGACGAACCCACCAAGATGGTGGAGGAAGCACTGGCAGCCGCGGAGGATCCCCGTGCACGCCGCGTCCCCCATGCCGGAGCTGAAGAGCAGGCAGAGCGCGCGGAAGAGGAAAAGGGTGAGCACATCGGCCAGAAGCTGAAGCGCGCCCTCCTCACCGGCGTGAGCTACATGATTCCATTCGTCGCCGGCGGTGGCCTGCTGATTGCACTGGGCTTCCTGCTGGGCGGTTACGACATCACTGAAGTGGCCGACAAGGTGGTGCTGGAGAACAACTTCACCAACCTTCCTGAAGGCGGGCTGTCCATCTACCTCGGTGCAGTGGCGTTCAAGATCGGTGCCCTGTCCATGGGCTTCCTGGTCCCGGCGCTGGCCGGTTACATCGCCTACGCCATCGCCGACCGGCCGGGTATTGCGCCCGGTTTCGTTGCCGGAGCCGTGGCCAGCTTCATGGACGCAGGGTTCCTCGGCGGCATCATCGGCGGTCTGCTGGCCGGTTACATCGCTTACTTGATCGGCACCTGGCAGGTACCGCGCTGGCTCCGTGGGTTGATGCCCGTGGTGATCATCCCCCTTCTCGGTTCGATCTTTGCTTCAGGCTTGATGTTCCTGGTCCTCGGCGGCCCCATCGCCGGCCTTACCCTGGCTCTGAACAACTGGCTCACGGGCATGAGCGGTGCTTCAGCAGTGGTTCTGGGCATCATCCTTGGTCTCATGATGTGCTTCGACCTCGGCGGCCCGGTCAACAAGGTTGCCTACGCCTTCGCAGTAGCCGGCTTGACCGCGGGCAGCGCCGACAACCAGGCACCATGGCTGATCATGGGCACAGTGATGGCAGCCGGCATGGTTCCTCCGCTGGCCATGGCCCTTGCTACGGTCCTGAACAAGAAGCTCTTCACCCTCAACGAGCGTGAAAACGGCAAGGCCGCCTGGCTGCTGGGTGCTTCCTTCATCTCCGAAGGTGCCATCCCCTTCGCCGCAACCGACCCGTTGCGCGTCATCCCGGCCAGCATGGTGGGCGGCGCCCTCACCGGCGCACTCTGCATGGCCACCGGAGTAACGTCCCAGGCACCGCACGGCGGCTTCTTCGTCTTCTTCGCCATTGGCAACCTGCCGATGTTCATCATCGCCATCGTCGCCGGCATGGTGGTCAGCGCCTTGGCCGTCATTGCCCTCAAGCGCTTTGCGGTCAAGAAGCCGGTAGAAGCGGAAGCCGCCCCGGCAACCGTCAGCGTCTAGGCTTCCAACGGTCTAGACTTCCCACAAAGCCACCCTTCACCACAGCCACCCCTTCACAAAGAGGAGCACCAATGCCAGAACGTACAGCCACCATCGCAAGCCGCGTCGGCCTCCACGCCCGCCCCGCAGCAATTTTTGCCGAGGCCGCGGGAGACCTGGACCTTGATGTCACCATCGCCCGCCAGGGTGAACCTGCCGACGACGCCATGGACGCGGCCAGCATCCTGTCCCTGATGAGCCTGGGCGCATCCCACGGCGACGTTGTAGTGCTGCGCGCCGAAGGCGAAGGTGCGGACGCCGCCCTGGACAGCCTGGTGAAGATCCTGGAAACGGACCACGACGCCGAGTAGGGAGACTCCACACTCAGCGCCGCGCAAAGAGCCTGGCGACACCCGGATTCGGGTGTCGCCAGGCTCTTTTGTTGTTGTCAGCGGGAGTGCAGCTATGGTCCTTGATACGCCTTCATCCGCACTCCGGCGGAAGGCCTACGGATTGGCGAGCGAGTCGAGATGGCGGGTGAGCAGGCCGGGCATGTGGCTCGATGCCGGCAACTCCCCGCTCCACAGTCCACGCATGGCGATTCCATCCAGGAGTGCCCGCAGCCGCTGCGCTTCGTACCCAGGGTCGCGCTGCTCGTTGAACAGGCCCGCCTCGATCAGGATCTGCACGGCTGCGTGGCACGCGCGATCTACTCCCTCGCTCAGCCTGATCGCCGGAGGACGGAGCCGGTTGTCGGTGAGCGAAAGAACGCCGAGTTGGACTTGCGCCACCAGTTCCAGGCGCCGCTCTTTGTCGAGGGGAAGCAACTGCAGCAGCAGCCCGTCAACCAGGGCGCGGCCGGTCAGCTCAAGTGCGGAGATCCTGGCGGTGACCCGGTCCTCGATGAGTTGCAGGCAGTACTCCCGGAGGGCGTGCTGTGTGGCAAATGACCGCCGCAACGAGGCAGCAGCAATACCCGCTTCCGCTGCGACGCCGCGCACCGACAAGCCCGCCAGCCCATCGCGTTCAAGGACACGTAAAGAGGCCTCCGCAATCTCGGCAGTGCGTGCTTCGGCGTCGATTCTGCGGGGCATGGTGTTCAGTTCGAAGAAGCAGCAGCGGGCAAAGGGCGGGCGGCTTTCTTTGGCCAGATCGTGTAGCTCACAGCCCAAAGGAAGTCGATGGCGAAGATGATTCCCAGGATGCGAAAGAAGCCGGAGAGTGCCGAGGTTCGTTCTGCATCATTGACCAGGAAGATGATGCCTCCCAGTGTCCCCGCAGCGATAGCCACCGCCAACGCAGTCAAAAGCACATCCCGCCAGCATTTGACCGTGTAGCGGGTTCCCGTGAGTCGTTCAGGTGCAGGTCCACCGGCAAATCGGTGATGGAAATGTCCGTCCGCCCATGCAACCATGCGTTTGCCATATGCAATGGAGACGCCGATGTAGATCGCGGCCAGTCCGTGGTGCCATGAGGCCGTTCCTCCGCCGAGCAGGTCCACTGCCACCAGGGCGAGCAGGACGGCGTCGATCACCGGAGCAAGGATCAGGAGGGCCGCACCAAGGCGGGGCCTCCGCAGGAGGTACCTCGCTGCGAGTCCGGCGATAATTGCCACCCAGAATGCAATTTCGCACGCCACGATCGCCATCAGAATCATTTACTGCTCCCCAAAGCTTGTTCATTCCGATCTTTATTAGTACGAGTGTACTCACAAAGTTCGCAGAGCTAAGACCTCGGCGTTTCGCCGTTCAGGAAGGCGGCAACGGAAGCCTCAGTGGGCTTCACTTCCTTGAGCTGGTCCGCGAGGTAGGCCTCAATGACGCGAGGGTCCACGTACGAGGATCGGGCCACGGACGGGGTGTTTCCCAGCAGTTCCGAGGCTTCCTTGATTGCCCTCACGATCGCTTGGCGGGGTGTGCCCTTGTGGCCTGATTTGATGAGGCAAAGCGCCGCAGCTGCGGTACCCTTCCACGTCCGGAAATCCTTGGAAGAATAAGCGTCGCCTGTGATGCCTCGCAGATATTCGTTGATCATTGACGCGTCCACGGAGACCCAGGTCCCCTCCGCAAAGTAGGCGAGCAGGCGCTCCTTGCCCGGGCGCTGGGCGAGTGGTTCCAAAAAGGCTGCCAGCGAGGGATCGTGGATGGACCTGTCCCACAGCTGGCCGCTTTTCCCGGGGAACTTCAGGAAGACATCCTGCCCTTCAACCCGTGCATGGCGGCAACGGAGTGTGGTGAGCCCATAGGAACCGTTCTGCTTCATGTACACCTCGGAGCCAACGCGGAGCGCGCCAAGGTCCATCAACCGTACGGCAGCGGCGAGTGTCTGTTGCCGTGGGTTATCGGTGCCCTGCAGGTGGAGGGTGACGTTACGCCGGATTGTCGGCAGGACCAAGCCAAGCTTGGCGGCCCTGATGAACTTCTCGGTGTCCTTCCGCTCCCGCCACGTGGGGTGGTAGATGTACTGGCTGCGACCGGCATCATCGATGCCCGTGGCCAGGATGTGCCCGTTCTCAAAAGGGCTGATCCATACATCGGTCCACGCAGGCGGGATCGCCAGCGCATTGATGCGCCGGCGATCCTCTTTGCTGACCAGGCTCCCGTCCGGATGCCGGTAGCTGAACCCTTTTCCTACCTTGCGGCGGACAATTCCGGGCTTGGACAGGTCACTGCGCTTGAGCCGTGGCATGTTTCGCCAGCCCTACCCGTGTTCAGCCGGTCCTGCAGTTTCTAGGCCTCGTCCGGATCCGTCACGGCAGCGCCGGCATTCATGATTTCGGCGTTGATCATCCAGACCAGCTGCTCAAGGCGCGAGATAAACGCGTGCAGCAGGTCCGCCGTCGTGGGGTCTTCCTCATCCACTTCGTCATGGACATCGCGCATGGTCTGGACAGCACGCTCTACGCGGTCGGTGACCAGCTTGACGGCGTTCTTGGTGTTGACCAGGCCGGCGGGGAATTCTTCCAGGCGCGTGCCCTTGGCGATGGTGGCGCTGCGTCCGTCCGGCAGGGCATGGAGCGCACGCATGCGCTCAGCGGTGTCGTCAGCGAACTGGCGCGTAGCAAGGACCAGCTCGTCCAGCTGGAGGTGGAGATCGCGGAAGTTCGGTCCCACAATGTTCCAGTGCGCCTGCTTCCCTTGGAGCTGCAGCTCGATGAGGTCGGTCAGGACGATCTGAAGGTTGTCTGCAAGCTGCTGTGACGCTTTCATGTGTTCCTCTCATAGACGTTCATGTGAGCCAAAATGCACCGCAAAATGTCTGCGGTAGCTGCCCAATCATCAAGTGACGACTGCCATAAGCCTTTCATAAGGATGCTTAGTAGTACAATGAGTAGTGTTAGTGTTCACAACTGGCGAACTCCACCCCAAGGGAGCTTCGCCCGGTAATAGCGTTAAAGGCACTTTGAGGCCGCCAAACGCCTCGAAGTGCCGGCATAACTCAATTGAAGTAAATCGGAATGCATACTCGGGAATCAGCGATACATCAAAGATTCCCTTGGAAAGGAATGTGCTGACCATGAATACACTTCTGATCATTGCCGGCGTAGTGGCAATTGTTCTTCTCTTGGTAGGCGGCTTCACCGAAGCCCTCAGTTGGCTGCTGTGGGTAGGCGTCATCCTCCTCGTCGTCGCAGCCATTGGCTGGTTGTTGAGCTTCATGTCGGGCCGCAGGGGACACACGGTATAGGCAACGCGGCCGCACCCGCTCCCCGGGCACTTCACCGGCACTTACAGACCATGAGGGCTGTTCCCACCACTGCAAGTGCGGTGGGAGCAGCCCTCCGGCATCCGGCTCAGCCCGGGCCGTCACCAGTGGCCGAGGGCGGTGGGGCCGCATCGGGATCCCGGGGCGTGGGGAACTCGTCACCAGGAGTGTCGGGGACTCCTTGGGCCGGCCGTTCAGGGGTCTCGCGTTCATCACCCTGACCAGGCATTTCCTGTTCGGGGGTGGGGGTGCCGTAGCCGCCGGGTTCGCTCTCCGGGTCCACGCGGTGTTCGTCCTGGCTCATTGCTTCCTCCTTGGAAATGGCGATGAGGCCCCGATGGAAGATCGAGGAATGCTGACAGTTCGACCGTAGTCCCGTGTATGGTCGTCGTCCACCAAAAACCACCATGGAGGTGCACAGATGGTAGAGCCGGAGCAGGCTCCCAGAACCGGTCGCAACGAATCCCTTGAGGAACGTATGGACCGCAACTGGATGGAACTCATCCAGGAATTGCGGGTACTCCAAACCGGGGTCCAGATTCTGGGCGGCTTCCTGCTGACGCTGCCCTTCCAAGAACGCTTCGAAGAGTTGGACGACTGGCAACGCAGCCTGTACCTGTTCAACGTGATGGTGGCAGCGCTGACCACCGTCCTGATTGTCCTGCCGGTCAGCGTTCATCGGCGGTTGTTCCGGCGAGGGCTCAAGGCCACGCTGGTTTCGAGCGCCGACGTCGTCACCAAGTGGGCTTTGGGCGGTGTGGCACTCCTGATCGTGGGTTCAGCCACCTTGGTGTTCGACTTCGTTGCGGGCCGGACCGCGGGCATTGTGGCGGCCAGCTTCATCATCCTGGTGCTGCTGCTGCTGGTAGTAGGCGCCCCCTTGTGGCTGCATCGCCGTGCCGTCCGCAACGGACACGGCAACGAAAATGGCAACGGAAATGGCAACGGCTATGCCAACGGCAACGGCGGAGATTCCAGAGAGGTGTGACCAAGATGCTGCGACCTGCTCAAGATCACCAGGCACCCGGCAAGGACAAGAAGCCTGAGCGCCATTGGGTCAAGGACCACGGCTTGTTGCTGGTCAACGCGGGCCTGTTCTTCGTTTTCCTCGGCGGAATGATCATTTCAGGAGCCGCCAGCTACAGCGAAGAACAACAAGCGCACGGGCAGCCGGCAACGGGCATTTCTGATTTCCTGACCTCAGGAAATTTCTGGGAAGCCGTCTTCGAGAACTGGGAATCGGAGTTCCTCCAGATGGCCATGTACGTGGTCCTGACGGTGTTCCTCTTCCAAAGAGGCTCCTCCGAATCGAAGCCCGTGGACAAGGACGCACCCCAGGATGAGGACCCTCGCGACGCCAAAATGACCGCTAAGACCCCGTGGCCGGTACGCCGGGGCGGCTGGGTCCTGAAGGTCTATGAGCACTCGCTTTCCGGCCTCCTGAGCCTGCTTTTCCTGCTCTCCTTCACCTTGCACGCATTCGGCGGTACGGCCGCCTACAACGACGAACAACGCAGCCACGGCCTCCCCGAGGTCTCCACCTGGGAGTACATGGGTTCCAGCCAGTTCTGGTTCGAGTCCTTCCAGAACTGGCAAAGCGAGTTCCTGGCCGTCGCCGTGCTGGTAGGAGCCTCCGTCTACCTCCGGGAGAGGGGCTCGCCGGAGTCAAAGCCGGTTGCAGAGCCCCACTACGAGACTGGCGCCTAGCCACATCCGGGAAAGGAACACATCATGCCAGGCAAGAAAAACTCCAGCTTGAAGGACCCCGAACTTTATGAAGAGCTCCGCGAAGATGGGGCGTCCAAGGAGAAAGCAGCCCGCGTCTCCAACGCAGCAGCGGCCAAGGGGCGCAAGGAAATAGGAAGCAAGGGTGGAAAGTCCGGTGATTACGAGGACTGGACGGTAGGCAAGCTGAAGTCCCGCGCCAAGGAATTAGGCCTCAAAGGGTATTCGGATAAGAAGAAATCCGAGCTTATCTCCATGCTGAGAAATCACTGACAGCGGCTAAAAAGCAGCGGCCGCTTGTACGGCGGCCGCTGCTTTCTTGGATTCTGATGGATTTATTTACGACGCCGGTTCACGCCTTTTTCTTGGCCCGCGCCTTTGGTTTGGTGGCAGTTTTGCCGGCGGCAGCGGCGTCGTCGTCCGCTTTTTCCTTGCCGCGTTTCTTGTCCAGGCTGCGCTTGAGGGCTTCCATGAGGTCGATGACGTCGCCGCCCTCGCCTTCGCCTTCCACGGCACCGAAGGTGGCCTCGGTATCCAGGGCCTCGCCCTTTTCCAGTTTGGCCTCGATCAGTGTTCGGAGCTGCACTTGATAGTCATCGGTATATTCATCGGGGTCAAAGTCGTGGGCCATGGATTCCACCAGGGCCGAGGACATTTCCAATTCCTTGTCGGAGATCTTGATATCAGTCTCCAAGGACGGGAATTTGGCCTCCCGGACCTCGTCGCCCCACAGCAACGCTTGCAGCAACAACACGTCCCCACGCACCCGCAGCGCCCCCAAACGGGTCTTCTGCCGCAACGCGTATTGGACGATTGCGATCCTGTCCGTGTCCTCGAGTGTCTGCCGGAGCAGCATGTACGCCTTGGGCGATTTGGAGTCCGGCTCCAGGAAATAGCTGCGCTCGTACATGATGGGGTCCAGCTGATCGGCGGGGATAAACTCCACCACCTCAATTTCGCGGCTGTTCTCTTCCGGCAACGATTTCAATTCGGTCGACGTCAGGACCACCGTGCGGCCCTCTTCTTCGTAGGCCTTATCAATATCCTCGTACGCCACAACTTCGCCGCAAATTTCGCATTTTCGCTGGTACCGAATGCGCCCGCCGTCCTTATTGTGGACTTGGTGCAGGCTTATATCGTGATCCTCCGTGGCACTGTAGAGCTTCACTGGTACGTTGACCAGACCGAACGCGATAGATCCCTTCCATATGGCCCTCATGCACCCAGTCAACAGCACAACACAGCAGAGGAGAAGAGGTGGCAGGCAAGCAACAAGAGCGCGTGAACGTGGAAGGCCACGAACTCACCCTCACCAACCTGGGGAAAATCGTCTACCCGGAAACCGGCACCACCAAGGCCGAAGTGCTGGAGTATTACGCCGCCGTGGCACCTTTCCTGATTCCTGCCGCGGCCAACCGGCCTGTCACCCGTAAGCGCTGGGTCAATGGGGTGGGCACCGCCGAAAATCCCGGCCAGGTGTTCTTCCAAAAGAACCTCGAGGACTCTGCGCCGAAATGGATTCCCCGTGCCGCCATTGAGCATTCGGACCACACCAACGTCTATCCCATGGTCAACAACCTGGCCACGCTCACCTGGATGGCCCAGATCGCGTCCCTCGAGATCCACGTTCCGCAGTGGCAAGTGGATCCTTCAGGGAAGCCGCTCCGGCCGGACCGCTTCGTCCTGGACCTCGATCCCGGGCCCGGCGCCGGACTGCCTGAGTGCGTCGAAGTAGCCAGGCTGGCCCGTTCCATCCTGCAGGACATGGGCATGGATCCTGTCCCAGTCACCAGCGGCAGCAAGGGAATCCACCTCTATACCGGCCTCGACGGAACCCTGAAGTCCGAGCAAGTGTCCGGCTTCGCCAAAGAACTCGCCCGCGCTTTGGAATCGGACCACCCGGAACTGGTGGTCAGCGATATGAAGAAGTCCCTCCGCCACGGAAAAGTGTTGGTGGACTGGAGCCAGAACAGTGGCAACAAGACCACCATCGTCCCCTATTCGCTGCGCGGAAAGGCCCACCCCACAGTCGCTGCGCCCCGCACGTGGCGCGAGCTCGCCTCCCCTTCGCTGGACCACCTCGACTACTTGGCCGTCATGAAGCGCGTCAGGACGGGCAAGGACCACTTCGCCCCGATTTCCGAGCGGCACCTTCCACCTCACGGCGAGGATGAGAAGGACGACGACGGCGGTGCTGCTTCAAGCGGTCCCGGCACCAGCGGTTCCGGCACCAGTTCCAGCACCAGCGGTCCCGGCCGTTCCCGCGAGCGGGTGGTGACGGTGGAGAATCGTCTCGCCAAATACGTCGGGATGCGCGATCCGCAGAAAACCCCGGAGCCGTTTCCGTCGTCGTCCGCTGGTTCCCCGCAAACCGCGGAGTCCTCCGATCAGCCCAAACCCGGAGACCTTCCGCCACCTGGCGGCATCTTCGTCATCCAGGAGCACCACGCCCGGCGCTATCACTTGGACCTTCGGTTGGAGCACCACGGCGTCCTGGCGTCGTGGGCGTTGCCGCGGGGTGTCCCTGAGACCCCCGACCGGAACAACCTTGCCGTGCACACCGAAGACCACCCCATGGAATACGCGAACTTCGCGGGCGTCATTCCCAAGGGTGAATACGGGGCTGGAACCATGACCATCTGGGATCGCGGCGAGTACACGTGTGAGAAGTGGCGGGACGGCAAGGAAGTCATCGCTACTCTCACCGGCGAACCCGGTGGTGGCCTGGGTGGAACCAAGCGGTTCGCGCTCATCAACACTGGTCAGAATTGGCTCATCCACCTCATGAAGGAACAGCCCGGGGGTCGGAGAATTTCTTCCACCAGTTCGTCGAAGTCCGGGACACGGCCCCCGGCAGCCGCGCCTGCCGCGCCCCAACCCATGCCGAACTACACCCCCATGCTCGCTACCTCCGGGACCACCGCTGATCTCCGTGGCGACGATTGGCTGTATGAACTGAAATGGGACGGAATCCGGGCAATCATCACCGGCACCGAGGGCAGGATCCGCCTGATGAGCCGTAACGGAAACGATCTCACCGCCGCCTATCCTGAGCTGACCGACCGCGGTTGCTGGCCGGAGGGCGACTTCGTGGCCGACGGCGAAATCGTGGCCCTCGGCAAGGGATCCAGGCCTGATTTCGGGCGGTTGCAGCTCCGGATGAACCTCGTCAAAGCCGCGGACATTGAACGTGCCCGCACAACCGTTCCGGTGCAACTGATGCTGTTCGACCTTCTTTACGACGCCGGCACGGACTTGAGCGGGCTGCCGTTCCGCGATCGCCGGGAGAAGCTTTCGGGGTTTGCGGAGCGTGTACGCAAAGGCTGCCCGCTGCACCTTTCAGCAGTGTTGGACCACGACGTTGAGGACCTCATGACCAGCGCTGCCGAGCTTGGCCTGGAAGGTGTCATGGCAAAGAAGGCCGATAGCCGTTATGTGATCGGCCGCCGCAGCAGGTCCTGGATCAAGCTCAAGCTGGAGCAAAGCCAGGAAGTTGTGGTGGGCGGTTGGCGTCCGGGCGCCGGGGCACGGAGCGGGACGTTCGGTGCGCTGCTGCTGGGCATTCCCGACGGCGGGAAGCTGCACTACGTGGGCCGGGTGGGCACCGGTTTCAAGGACTGGCAACTCCGCGAGGTCATGGAGCAGTTGGAGCCCCGGGCAGTGAGCGACTCCCCCTTCGCGGACATTCCACGGGAGGACGCTGCGGGCGCCAGATGGGTGAGCCCGGACTTGGTGGCCGAGGTGACGTTCGGCGAATGGACAGGGCCCGGCCGACTACGTCATCCAGTGTGGCGTGGTTGGCGTCCGGACAAGTCCCCTGACGACGTAAGCCAGCCCAACTGAGTAACAGATAACGCTCTATTGAGGGTTTAATGGGACGTTTGCTGTCACTCAGTTGGGCTGGCTACGCGGGTGGTGCGGTTGGTTCGGTTAGGAGGAGTGCGGCATCTGCGGGCGGCTTGTCCTGTGGATCGCCGTCACAGCTGCGCCCTGGCCCATGCGGCCGTGGGCTTGGTCGCGGTCCTTCGGGTGGCGGCGTTTGCCGTTGCCGTCCGGCCACTGCTTGCTCTGGTCAGCGCCCAGTGCGATGGCAATGGTTGTCGGCTCGGGCATCGGCGCCATGCCCATGGACTCCACCAAGTGGCTAGCAACCTCAGGATTGATGCGTTCAGATTCGTGATTCGCAGTCATGGTTCTTCCTTTCCAGTGTGCCTGTATTTCCAGTTGTGCCTGTTTTTCCGGTTGTACCTGTCCGCAGCTTTTACCAGCGGACCTTCTTCTCGGTCTTGGCCTGCTTGCCGCTGGCGGAGGTGGGCTTGTGCCCCTTGCCCGTGCTTTGCCAGCCGGCGGGCGCACCGCCTCCGGACTTGCTGGCCAGCATGGCCTTCTGGGCGTCGGTCAGCTTGGATTTGATACCGCCGGTAGCCGGGGTCTTGGCTGCGGGCTCCTGCGCCGGGGTCTCGGGGGTGTTGTTTTCGGAAGGGTTGGCAGTCATATGTGGACTCCTAAAAGTGTGAGTCCTGAAGAGACACGTATCCCTGTCGTTGCGGTTCGGGAAAAGGAATCGAGAACGGGAACGGCATGGAGGCAGGGCCTCAACAGGCGTGGATTTTTGTCAGGTGAAACTCGGCTGTGCCGCTCAGGCAAAGGCCGGTCTACTCAAAAATCAGTGTTCCCATGCCTCATACCCTAACCAAAAACGGAGAACTTTGGGAACCCCTTGGCTAGCATGGCCTTCATGACCCGGGGATCCGACGTTGCGGCCACCCTGCGCGCCGCCGGCTGTGTTTTCGCGGAAGATGAAGCGCAACTGCTCATCGAGGCCGCCCACCATCCGGACCAGCTCAGCCGCATGGTGGATCAACGGCTCAGCGGACTGCCCTTGGAACACATCGTGGGGTGGGCTGATTTCTGCGGGACGCGGATGTCGGTGGATCCCGGTGTGTTCGTCCCGCGGCGTCGCACGGAGTTCCTGGTGCGGGTGGCAGCGATGATCGCCCAACCCGGAGCCGTCGTCGTGGATCTGTGCTGCGGTTCCGGGGCCATCGGTGCCGCGCTCAGCGATCTTCTGGGAAGCAGTGAGTTGCACGCGGCAGACATCGATCCCGACGCTGTCCACTGCGCGCGACGCAACATCGAGCCCCGCGGCGGCACTGTTCACCAGGGCGACCTTTACGCGGCACTCCCCTTGAACTGCGTGGGAAGGTGGACGTGCTGCTCGCCAATGCGCCGTATGTTCCAACCAGGGCCATCGAGATGATGCCGCAGGAGGCGCGAGTCCATGAGCCGCGGTTAGCGCTCGACGGCGGCGCTGACGGTTTGGTTCTCCAGCGTCGGGTTGCGCTGGGGGCAGCCGGGTGGTTGGCGCCGGGCGGGTGGCTGTTGATCGAAACATCCCAGGAGCAGTCGCGGCACACTGCGGGGATCATGTCAGAAGCCGGGTTGCTCCCGGAGGTGGTTTTCGATGAAGGCTTGGACGCCACCTTGGTTATTGGATCACGCTCGCAGTCGGGAACTAGCGACTGAACAACCCGGGTCGGCCGTTCTCGTGCAATTTGCCTGCCTGAAGTTCTGGCACAACATCCCCTAAGCGCGGTTCCCAAACCGTCAGCTTTTAGGCCCGAATCAGCCCCGTTACATGGGTGTAGCTAAACAATTTGGTAACAACGTGCTCCCGAGGGCAAAAATGGCCTGACATCCGCATGATTGCAGGGCAAGAGCGGGTAATGAGATGCAACACACCTAGGCAATTTGCACCCTCTCAGAGCCCAAAAATCGGGTCTCAACTCGGGTTTTCGGGCCAAAACCCGTAAAATTGAAACCCTGCCCAGAGCGGGGCAGCAGAAGTCGCAAGCAAATGACCTCCCTAGGAGAAGCCCAAATGCCCATAGACCAAAGCACGTCCGTCTCTCCGGATGGCGCAAGGAACGCCACCGGAAACCAGGAAGCGGCAGCCCCCACGGGCGCCGCAAACGTAGTAAAGAACGCAACAAAGAAGACCAAGCTTCGCCCGAAGCGCCGGCTGAAAGAATCCGACGTCAATGTGGTGAACAAGCCGATGCTGCGCAAAGCACTCGGCGGCACGATCGTCGGCAACACCATGGAATGGTACGACGTCGGCGTGTTCGGCTACCTCATCACCACCATGGGCCCTGTCTTCCTGCCGGAAGCAGACAAGTCCGTCCAGACACTCTTCCTTCTGGGCACCTTCGCCGCAACCTTCATCGCACGCCCCCTCGGTGGCGTCGTGTTCGGTTGGCTCGGCGACAAGGTGGGCCGCCAGAAGGTGCTCGCAGCAACACTGATGCTCATGGCGGCAAGTACGTTCGCCGTCGGCCTCCTTCCCGGCTACGCGCAGATCGGCATCTGGGCCGCCGCGTTGCTGGTGATCCTGAAGCTCATCCAGGGTTTCTCCACCGGTGGCGAGTACGCCGGTGCCACCACTTTTGTCAGCGAGTACGCCCCGGACAAGCGCCGCGGCTACTTTGCCAGCTTCCTTGATATGGGCAGCTACATCGGCTTCGCCCTCGGCGCCGCCCTGGTTTCGGTCCTGCAGCTCACGCTGGG
>NZ_JABMCX010000082.1 GCF_013179505.1 Paenarthrobacter sp. CM16
CGAATAGATTTCATACTCAGCGTCTCCTCCAGCATTGCGGAGGTCTTCAAGGATGCGCACGAACATCGGCTGCCCACCGTGGGTGGACGAAAGAAGGCCCTTCACGTTCTCCATGACAAACACGGAGGGCAGAAATGTTTTGATTATGTGGAGGTACTCCTTGTAAAGGAAGTGCTTCTTGTCTTCCTCGAACGCTTCGTCATTTGCCCGCCGCGAGCGACCCACCAAGGAGTACGCTTGGCACGGAGGCCCACCCACAAGAACCCAATTGGTCTTCCCGTCGAGCGCCTCGCGTATTAGTGCATCGGATTCGTTTCTAGTTTCCTCACCAAGCTCAAGCTTATGCACACGTTGAGATGCTCGGTCGAGTGCGGCCAGCATGCCGGGATCGTCTCTCAAAGCACCGTATTCAACCTCGCCACGCGCGAATCGATAGTAGACATCGGGCACACGGCCCTGGCTCTTTAGATCCCGGAACGCGTGACGAAGCGTTAGCGTGGCGTGCGCCGAAGTCTCCATCTCAATAGCGGCGACGGACTCAAAAACATTGAAGCCTTCGCGGCGCAAAGCCCCAAAACCTTCGCCGAGACCACCTGGTCCTGCGAATATATCGACGATGGGTATGGTTCCCAACTGTGTAACCTCCAGAGTACTGACAACGACCCTTAGGGTCGCCACACATGATGGCACAACAGCCAGCTTGCTAAATCTACTACGGGTGACCGACACTCATGAGACCTCCACGCCGGACGTGCCGTCATGCGGCATCAAAAGCGACCAATCACACGCTAAGGTCAAGCCATGGTACGAATTCAGAAGGTCACCAAAGGGGCCAGCGACGTTCAACCGCACAGAACGGATTCGTCGTGCACTTTCCAGACAGTGATCGGTGAGGAGGGGGAAGCTCTTCTGCATATCGCCACGTATGGTTCCGCCGGTCGAGCCATGCCTGGCAAGGCAAGCCAACAAATTCAGTTCACCGAATCTGCCGCCCGGGACTTGCTGGACGCCATTCACCTCGCCTTCCCTCGGCTCTCCGCAGCCGACAGTTCCAAGCAAGTAGTTCAGGATACAGCCGCTGGGGAGTAGAGACACTCCGCGAAACATCTGCGCTAACGTCACTTCATGACCAAGCCCCATGTCTTCGTCACAATGGCTGACATCCTGAACCTTGAATGCGACGCATGGCTCCTCCCCACAGACTCTTCCGTGAGCATTCGACCTCATTGGCAAGATGTTTACAAAGACCTTGTACAACTCGCCGAGGCATCGTGTGGTGAAGAGTTTCGAACCGGACAACTATTCGCCCAGGCCATTGAGAACTGGCATGCATCCGTTCCCAAGCCAGTCCTGACAGCAGTTCCGAACGACAACTTATGGGGCCCAGGCGTTGTGGCAGAGCGCTTGGAAGCATTCGTAGTGGCAGCCTTGGCGGCTCTTCCCGAGTTCCCCACCCGTAGACGATATCCGCTGCTGGCTATGCCGTTTTTCGGAACGGCCGGCGGCGGTGCTGGTAGGCATCTCGGGGCAGCGTTGCGGGACATTCTCACAGTCATCTCGGACCTAAGCATGCAACATTCTGTCGACATAGTACTGGTGCTTCGAGATCGTGCAGCGTTCTCGTTGGCTCAAAAGTTGCGTCGTGAAGACTGGATGGATCAACGACACAGGCGGGCCTTGCCCCCGGAGCTGCACGACAAGGCTGTTGAGCTCGGCAGAAAAGCCAAGGCGGGCCATCTGGTGCCCTTTCTAGGGGCCGGTGTCAGTGTCAGCGCCGGCGCGCCCACGTGGGGCCAACTCTTGGAGCGCCTGCAAAACGGCATTGAACTTGAGGATGTTTCGGACGTCGACTTTAATCGGCTTGGTCCCCTGGACCACGCCAGCGTACTAGAGCAGTTGTACGTAGATCAGTACGGTTCCCGACAACTATTCGAGAAGGCCGTTGTCGAAGCCGTTGATCTGCCCCGGTACGGTCTGGCGCCCGCTCTTTTGGCAACCATGCCGTCTGCTGGGGCAATCACGCTCAATTATGATCGCCTGTTTGAGATGGCATGCTCGGATGCCCGACGTCCGCGCACGGTGCTCCCGGAAGATGCCCCGACCGTCGGTGGCGCGTGGCTATTGAAACTACACGGTTCCGTGAGTAGACCGGAAACCATCGTGCTTACTAGAGACGATTACCTTGGGTTTCATTCAACTCGCGCCGCATTATCTGCGCTGGTCAAAGCCCACTTGATGACACACCACCTACTATTCGTTGGTTTTGGACTTGCCGATGACCATTTTCACGAGATCGTGCACGACGTACGCCGGGCATTGCCCGGGCAGAAACCAGCCGGTCAGCAGATGGGAACCGTACTGTCCCTGTTTCACGAGCCGCACCAGCGCCTAGTTTGGTCTGGCAGGCTTGAAATTCTCCCAATGGCAGGGAAAGCCCCCTATGGTATGACGGACAAAGAGCGGGAGTACGCAATTCAGGCGGCTGGACGGGACATGGAGATTTTCCTAGACACCACCGCGGCTTACGCGTCGGATGACCACTCTTACCTTCTTGCCCCTGCATACACGGAAGGATTGAGCCGGCACGAAGTGGAACTGCGCGCTCAGCTTCTGTATCTTGCAAGGCACAGGCGGACTTCAGCCACAGCGGAAGTCTGGGGCGTCATCGACGATGCGCTGTCTAGTCTCGGATTCGACCCCCAGGAAAGCTACGAACAGCTCTGGCCGCCTCACGAGTAGCAGATCGGTCGGCGGAACCCAACGTCAGTCGTACCTGCCACGAGTCACGATGACCACAGGGCAAATCTTGCGCTTCAATAGACAGAACACTCATTGAGGTCAGCAGGCCGTCCGCAGTAACAGGATGAAGTTGCCGCAAACTGCAATCTCACCTTTTGACCCATGCTGAAGCCCGGGCCTATGAGATTTCTGGTTCGGTATCAAACCCCGCCCTTGCCGCCGGGCTTGGTAGCCGAGGCAGCCTCACGCACGAGCATCAGGGGTCGGAATGTGTTACCTAGCCGCTGGAGCAGTTATCAAAACATATGGTGACCCGCCTTGGCGACTGAGGTCACCTCCCATTCTCTAGGCAATGCGCTTCTTCGCGCGGTGGCGCATATTTCCCAGATGGCATTGATCCACGTGTCCTTCAAGAATTTTCTCGATGCTCTACATCCGGGGGGGCGGCGCAGACAGAGATTATTGTCCTTTCATCCGCACCCACAACCGCGAAGGCCTCCCCCGCGTTCCATCCGACATCTTTCCCGTTCCCACCAGCTTCGGCTCCATGAACCGCCGGAAGGTGTCGCGCATCAGCGTTTCGCCGGCTACTGCTTCGTGAAGATCTCGCAGGTCCTTGAGCGTGAACGGCTCCTCAAGAAGTGCCCCCGGATCCGGCGCCTCAGCGTACGCTACGCGCATCCTCCCCACAGCGTTGGCCACAATGTCAGCGTGGCCGTACGGCAACCGTGCCACAACCTCCGGGTCCGCCATTACTGAAACCAGCCTGACACCGTCGGACGCCAACGCGGACTCAAGCGCAGCAAGCGGCACCATGTCGACATGTGCAACTGAGAGGACCCAGCCGCGGTCGTCACGATCCGGATCATCGAAGACGTGAAGCTGTTGAGGCACGCGGCCAGTGATCCCGGCTTTCTCGCGAAGACAGCGGAGCACCGCATCGGAAAGAAGCTCACGCTCTCTGAGGAAGGTCCCAGGGAGCGCCCACTCCCCCGCTCTATCACCGCTTGCACGCTGAACCAATAGCACACTCAGCGCGCCTTCCGACACGGTAAGGACCGCCGCATCTACTGCAACTGAGGGTCTCGGATAGTCCAGCAGTGTGCGTGACCTGGGATTTCGGGAAGCGTTCACATCATCATTTATCGCAGGCTTGCGCAAAAGAAGCAATCGCTGCATACTGAAGTCAATTAGCGCAAAAATGAGCTAATTCGAATCAGGAGGCACGAATGCAAGTCCCACAACTGCATCTGGGCGTTGGCACCGCTGTGGGCCCACTCAGCATCTTCCCGATCTGGACCTCAGGCCATGGTGACTTGGCCATCAGCACCGGTGCACACGCCAACGTCGCCGTCAACGAACTGCCTGACGGCGCCCAGGTAGGCAAGCTGATTGTCAGCAACAGCGGTCCCCGTCCCGCACTCCTCCTCGAAGGCGAACTCCTAGAAGGCGGGAAGCAACACAGAACCTGCGCCCGCGACGTCATCCTTGGTGCAGGCGAGACCCGAACCATCGGGACCTACTGTGTTGAGGAAGGGCGCTGGGAAGCCGGCATGAGCAGTCATCGGCGACAGAGTCGCCGCGCTCCCCTCAACGTCCGGGCAGAGCTGGCATCCCGCGCCGGGGCCTCGGACTCAAGCAACCGTCAAAGCCGCATCTGGGAAAGAGTGCGCCGTTTGGACGCCGCGCGTGGCGTTTCAGCCACCAGCTCACTCGTCGACCACCTTGACCGCCAGACACTGGCCCCAAGTTTCGACCCTAAAGACGCTCCACCCCCAATCGACGGCCAGCGCGGAGTCCTGTTCGGGATTGGTACGCAGCCGCTGGTGTTGGATTTTCGGCACCCACACGATGTTCCGACGCCACTACCACCAGCTCATTCGCGCGGCCCTGCTGGACCTCGAGCTGCTTCCGGCCAAGGTCACTGCATCTAGCCGGATGTCAGGGCAACGGGCCCGGGACTTCGCTGCGGCTGCCCAGGGGCTGGATTTCGGAGCGTTCGACGGCGGCCCACTCGCCGGAGTTCGAAACCACGGACCCCTCCGTAGCCGTCCAGTCAGCTCTCTCCGGGCCGGACTGGACGGTGCCGGCATCGCCGTCGAACTTCCAAACCGCCGTCCAGAGCTGGCGCACCTGACCGTTTGGAACACCAAACACCCCCTGATGGAGATCGCATGAAACTTAGTCCCCTGCAAAACGATCGTGCGGCAGGCGTCCTCGTGGCACTCGCGGCCGGAGACGCCCTCGGCGCCGCTTACGAGTTCGGCCCGCCGCTGCCAGACGAAACGCCGGTATTGATGAAAGGCGACGGACCCTTCGGCTTCGATCCCGCCGAATGGACCGATGACACGTCCATGGCCATTCCCTTGGCAAAAGCGCTTGTCTCCTCTGGACCGGAACTTGCCTCTGATGCGTCACTGACCAAAGTTGTGCGCGAGAGGAGTGTCTGGGCGGCTGGGTCCAAGGATGTTGGCGCGCAGACCAACGCGGTCATCGCCGCAGCCAATGCAGCAACTTCCGCTGGGAGGCCGGTGAACGCCTCGGACTTCAGAACTGCCGCACATGCGTTCCACGGACGCACCGGACGCAGCGCCGGAAATGGTTCACTCATGCGCACTGCTCCCCTTGCCCTCGCCTATCTCGATCGCGAGCCTGGTGAGCTGATGGCGGCGGCAGCCAGGGTGAGCGCGCTGACTCACGTGGATCCCGACGCCTTGGAGGCGTGCGGTCTCTGGTGTGTTGCCATCAGGGAGGCGGTCCTGACAGGAAACCTGAATGTGCGGGCGGGGCTGGCACTGCTGCCCCCTGACCGCAGGGCAGTTTGGCTATCGCGCATCGAGTCCGCCGAACAGTCACGTGCACGGGACTTTCACCGGAACGGGTGGGTAGTGGAAGCGTACCAAGGTGCTTGGAGCGCCATTCACTCCACAGTATCTGCCAACCTTGGGCCGAAACACCTCCGCCAGGCGCTGGAAGAGGCCGTCCGGGGCGGCGGCGATACCGATACTGTCGCGGCAATCGCCGGTGGACTTCTGGGCGCGGCCTACAGCTTCACTTCGGTGCCCTTCGAGTGGCGACGGCATTTGCATGGGTGGCCCGGACTACGCACCCGCGACCTCATGACACTGGGAATGGAGCTCGCCCGCGGAGAAGGCACACGGGAACAGTCCTGGCCGGGCGCAGCGCATCAGGACTACAGCATGTGGACCCGCACTGATGTGCTGGTACAGCACCCGCACGACGACGGCGTGTGGTTGGGTGGCGCCGGTTCCCTGGGGCGAATAGAAGCACTGGGGATCGACGCCGTTGCTTCCCTGTGTCGTCTCGGTAGTTCTGACCTGCCCACAGTTGCGGTGTCAGATCATGCATCATTTTGGGTCGTCGATTCGCCGGATCCATCCGACAATGCTGACGCGGCGTTTGTCCTCGCTGAAGCGGCTGCCGCCGTCGAGCAGTTCCGTTCTGAAGGGAAGACGGTGCTGCTCCACTACGTGAGAGCTGAGTCCAGAACCCCGACTGTTGCCGCTTTGTACAGTGCTGCTTCGTTGGGGATTGACGCTGAAACAGCACTGGACGACGTCCTGAATGTACTGCCCAACGCCTCACCGAATCCTATGTTCCTGGACATCGTACGGTCCGGCCGCTGTGCCTCGGGCCGTCACAAACCCTCGGCTCGCGGCGGCCTTCCTCATAATGTCCGAACCGCCTGATAGATATATGACCATGACCACAACTCCTGAACTCAGTCGGGAAGAACGCGACGCTGCAATGGTGGAGCGCTATGCCGACGGCGAGACTCTTGATGCCATCGGCCAGAGCTTCGGCGTCACCCGCGAACGCGTCCGCCAGATCATCGCAAAAGTAGGCGGCACAAGCGCCGAAGAGTCCCGCAAAAGCCGACTTGCTTCAAAGGAAGCCGCAGCGACGGCCGCCCGCAAGGCCTTCATGGCCGCGTACGGCGACTTGGCTCGCCAAATGGCCCGGCGCGGAGTTACCAGGCCTGATGCGATCGACAAACTGAAGGCACTATTTCCCGCGATGGACGCTGAGCTTGCCGAGGATGCCCTGCGGACGTCGTCGATCGTTTTCGACAAGTCACAGATGGAAGACATCTTCTCTAAAGAAGCGGTGGCGGCAGGTGTCTGGTACCTGTTGGGGTCCAACCTTGGGCTTGCTCCGGACCGTCAATGGGCCGCTGTCAATATCGAGCTGTCTCTGATGAACGAGCTCCGGGCCGCCTTGGAGTCTGCCGAAGCCGACGTCGAGGATGTCTCCACCATTCTGGGAGTTATCGGAGCTGCGCAAAAATACCTCCAAGAGAATCCCGAAACCAGTATCACCGGACAGCGATATGAGCATCTTCGCGACGAACTCGTGCCGGCGCTGGGCCTCGTCTCTCGCCAAGGAGCATTTCCGTGGCCCCCTACTCGTCAGACCGTGACCAAGCGTTTCGGCGGGTGGAACGAGGGCCTCGAAGCAATGGGGATCGGAACAGCTGCGAAAGGACGGCCGAAAGGGCTCCTGAAGTTCACCCAGGCCGACTACGAAGACGCCGTGCGCAATTTCAACAGATTCGCCCTGTCCAGCGGAGTCAAGCCGACATTCGCAGGTTACGACGCATGGGTCAAGCAAGAGATTCATGCCGGCAATTCCCGGCCCTCAGGTGCCGCAGTCAGGAACATCTACGGCACGTGGCTTGACGCTGTGCGGGCAGTCCAGGAGTAGAAATCATGATGGGGGACGACAAGGACAGCGAAACACGTGCCGCGGTGATTCGGGAAGCATACCGTCGCGGAGATCCGCTGGAAACAATAACGTCAGCGCACAGTGTCGATGCCGGCGACATTTTCGATGCTATTGCTGATAAGCCCAGCGACGAACTTGCGCGAGCCCGGTCGGTGGGCAGCCGAGCGGTCAAATCTATGAGCGCTCTTTGGAACAACGTGGAAATGGTCAGCCGGTTGGATGATGCCGGCATCCCACTGTTGGACACCCCGAAGGTGATCGGTGCGCTCGGGAACGACATTGACGTGGATGTAGCCGTAGCTATTCTGAAATTCCTTGGCATTCCTGACGAAGCACCCGCGGAGCCCGCTCCTAAACTGCTGAGCGATAGGTTGAGCCTGCTCTACGTCGTCGGGAAGCATCACGGCATTGAACCCGACTACCAGCTTGCACTTGCAAAGATGCCGTTGGATGCCGTCGCTGCCTTTCGGGAGCTCGTGAAGCCCGAGGTTACTTACACTCGCTTGGCAGAGATTCTGGCGGTCGCTGAAACCACTGCCTTGGCCATACACGCCAAGTCGATTGCTACCCTCACTTACTCCGAGTACGACGAAATGGCCCAACAGATCTCGCGGCGACTGGGAAGAGTTTCCCGCGACGAGAAGGACCCGTGGCCAGTACCTATAGCCAGCCTCGTCAGCCGCTACGGTGGTGGCAGTTGGCAGGGAGCTTTGGACACCATCCGACTGAACGTGGGCACACCTGAGGGGCGATTCGGGACGAAAGAACACCAAGATGCCCTCGACTCGTTTCTCGATGAGTGCGAACTGTGCGGCTACGCAATGAGCGAAGAATCTTACGACCTCTGGGGCTTTTCGCAAGCGGGAATGCTGATCGAGCGACCATCCGCGAACGAAATCATGCGGCACTTTGGTGTTTCTTGGGACGAGCTCATTGATCAAGTATTTGGCAGTGAGCTGACCGAAATGTCAGCCACACCGCTTCAATCAAAGTTCTTGCTGCAAGCGCTCCGTGATGAGCACGCAATAGACGCCGACGGCGATGGGGAGCCTATCGACCACGATTGGCACCGGGCGGGAGTTCTCATCAGCGACCTACTCGCACAAATGCCTTGGAACAGCTTCCTAAGAGTGGAGTATGCAGGGACGAGAACCAACGGCGCCAACCCCTATGCACAAGCAACACCTAGCGCGGACGGAGTCTGGTGCGAGGTCGTTTCGGAGGAGTTCTTGCCTGCCACAGATTGGCCAATCGACCGGGAATTCTTGGCAAGTAACGACTGGTCGGAACCGGACGCCGATTTTCCCAACTGGTGGAAATCCCAGGTCTCACCACGCGATGCCGGGCATCAGATTGTCTCAGCCTTGAGATACGGCAGAAAGTGTGTTGACGTTACGGAGTTTCGCTGGTCCACAGGAGAGTTCCCCCCGGGCCCCGGACCTGACGGAGGAGTAACCCTGGATGATGCGCTAAATGGTGCGGTTCAAACCCTGAGGAACGCGAGTTGAAACCTGAGATGAACGTCGACGGAGCGTACTCAGAGCAGGCCATGAGGCTCCCCTTAAGGTGCATGGGTCCTACTCCCGAGGCCAAGGCGGCCGCAGCGTATCGGGCAGGTAGACCACTGTCCGCGATAGCTGAAGAGACCAGTGCCAGTGGGTATGAACTGCTCCGAAAGCTGGGCCCCAGAATCGCCGAACGCGGAGAACTGGAACGTTCACGGTCACTCATGGCGCGCAGTCAGAAGACGGCCGATCTCTTGGCTGAACAGCGAAATACGATCCAGCAGCTTCTGTCTGCTGGAATACACCACTCCGAGATCCCTAAAGTCCTTAAGGCTTTGGGCACTCCCGTCGACAGTGAAATCGCCGTGGCACTGCTCTGCAATCGGCGCTGGCTGGCGAACAACTCGGAGCGGACAACGCCAGCCAGGCCCATCGCTATTCTGGACCGGTTCAGCCTGCTGTACATAGCGGGCGTGCATCTCCGGGTTGAACCCGACTACAAGGCCGCGTTAGCCAACATGGCTCCGGGCGACATTCAAGAAATCCGGGACAATCTGGGCTCATTCCTCAGCAGCGCCCGCGTAGCTGAGATACTGGCCATCGTCGAAGCTACTACCCTTAAGGTCCAAGCCGACAAGGTCAATGGTCCTTCCATTACGGCTTACGGCGACGCTCTGCAAGCACTGGCCTCACCTGCTGAACTCAGCACGATGTGGCCCTATTCCGCCCGGAATCTTCGACGCCGGGTAGGTAAAGGATCGTGGGAACAAACTCTTCGCGCGGTTGGCCTCAGCATGAACGAGGCGGCAGCAAGGTTTGAAGCCGCGGATTTCGACGCAGCCGCTGAAGACTTCAAGGAAGCCTGCTCGGATCACGAGTCGCCGTTCTTTCCTAAAGACGTTTCCACCTACGACACCTGGGTCATCAACGAAGCAGCGGCGGGACGTGAGCGACCTTCTCCCATCGAGATGAGGAGACATTTCAATACGTGGGAAGAAGTCATCTCAGCTGCGTATTTCACCGATGACGATGAGGTGCGCAGTCTCTCGAATCAATTCCGTGCTGAAAACCGCTTGGAGCAGAAGTGGGCGTCCGTTGGAGAAGAGCTCAATGAGGCTTTGGCTGACCTGTCCGAAGGTTGGACCCTGATGATCGAATCCGGGAAAGAGACCTTGGAAGGCCCACCTCTACGTGCTCAAGCCAGCATCGTCAAGGGCGACGTGCTATGTGAAATCAGGCCAGCCTGGGGCTTCGCAGGCGAGCAAATATCCGACGAACCAAGTTTGGGACCTCGCGGTTGGCGAGCATCGAACTGCACAACATCCAACTTGTTAAACAACCTCGGAGATCCGATGAACGCTGGCCATGAAATTCTTGTCGCGCTCCGAGAGGGTTTCGGAATACGTACACCTGGCGAGATTCACTGGCAGACGATCCGTTCGGATGCCGATTGACACGCGTCTCAGGACAATTAGCCCACTAGGTGGACGAACCGGGCCGGATATCCAAAAGCGTGATACAACAACCAAACAAGCAAAATGGGGGCAACATTGATCGTCGAGTTCGGCTGGTTCCTGGACCGTGCGCCGTGGGCATTCAGCAATCCGGGACTGAACCGGGTTCGAGTTGGACGCAAGGGTTTTACCAACCTTCTCTTGACCAGGCTCGGACTCACACGGCCGGACACCACACACGCTGATCGTGTGGGGCAATACTTGCAACGTCTGCTGTCCATCGATTCCGAAGACAAATGGTTCCACAGCTCACTTGCAGTTGACCCGTGGTCCACAGCTGCAGAACTTCTGGAGGCCCGCGACGACGCCGTGAGCAATGGGTGGTCCGGAGTTCTGCCTGTGGACGCCACGCCCGGAGCCAAGGTCTCCCCTCTGCTGCAAACATTGGCCGCGGTCGAAACCGCCAACGGAGATGTTTCTCCAGCTTTGGCCGATGACATCCGGGGCTTGCCGGCTGCGCTGCTCTCACCGCTGCCATTGGGGATCGATCAAGTCATTCTTCAACATGCTGAATTTAGCTTTCCGAAAATCTGGCAGGACATCTTTATGCTTCTTAGGGGGCGGGGAATTCTGGTCAGTGAGAAAGCGGTGAATGGCGCACAACCACAGCTTCACGTTCTGACGGCGGAAACGGAGTGGGAAGCCGCGGAAAACGTCGCTCGCTGGTTGGCTTGCGGCGACAATACGAAAACTGCAGTTGTGTGCTCAGACCACACGTCTGTCCTCGACCACTATCTGGCTGATAGAGGGCTTCCGCGTTTGGGTGTCGGGGCAAGCTCCAGTTGGCGTGCCAATGACCAAATCATCCCCCTGTTTTTCGAGGTGATCTGGGGTCCAATCAACGTCCGGCTGCTGGCGGAGTTTCTCTCTTTGCCTGGAACTCCGGTGGAGCGCCCGGCCTCGGGGTATCTTCTTCAAGCACTCAAGCAAGCTCCCGGCACGGGCAGCGAGGCGTGGTTTGAGGCTTTGGATAAGATCGCAGACCATCAGGATTTGGGTCCTTCGTGGGCCTCTGACGTCGACCAGTTGTTCAATACGAGCCTCATTGACGGGGACACGGCACCCGGGTCCGTCCTTGTGGAAAAAGCGGCCTGGCTGACGGCACAGCTTCGTCGCCTCGCAAAGAAAAAGTCTGCTCTCCTGCCGACAGTGGAACAGCTCCTGCAGGTCATTGACCTTCTATCTACTGTCCCGGAAGTATCGAGGCGGGACGTGCGACGAATCGTCAGTTCGGTCATCACACCGCAATCGAGCTCCATTGTCGCTCAGGAAGCGAGCCCATGGATGCGGCTGGCTCACCTCAGCGAGCTTTCCGACGACGTCGATGATGTCCTGTGGTGGGGTTTCAAAGATGCAACCCTTATGCCCGGGAGACGGTGGGAAGCGCATGATGTGGCAACACTGGAGAAGGTCGGCATCAGTTTGCCCGCTCCAGAGGACGCAGCCGCTTTTGCCACCCAACAGACCCTGGCGTCTGCCGTCCACTGTAAAAACCTCATCCTTATCGAGGTAGAGCAGGCACACGGTGCACGAACGGAGGGACAGGGGTTGCTCGAAGCCCTTGTTTCCGCGCAGCCCTCAACAAATCCGGAAGACGCGACAAAGCCGCTGACGGACCGTGTGCGTGAACTGAGATCCGTGCCGGAGCAACTCACAACCGCTGATGGACTCTGGGATTTTGCCGGCCGCTCGGCTAAGCTCGCAGCCGCTCCCCAGCTGTCGCCCACTCCCCCGGCTGCAATTTACAACGTCGGCGCAAACCCGTCGTTGAAGCCGAAGCAATTGTCCTTCTCGCAGCTCTCAAAGCTGCTCGGTTGTTCTTTCGCTTGGGTGCTGGAGAAGAAGTCGAATGTGCACGCCACCGACGCTGCCCTGATTCCCGCTGACAACACGTTGCTCGGCATCTTTTCTCACAAGGTGGTGGAGGCTCTCCACCACCAGCTCAGTGCCGAAAACAGGGCCATTCCCGAAAAGGAAGAAATCCACCGCTGCATTCGTGCAGTCCTGCCCCAGTACGCGGCAGAACTGTTGCTACCTGGCCAGCAGCGACGTCGGGACGCGATCGTCGGTATCCTGATTGACTCGGTTCACGCCTTCTTCAGCCAACTTTCTAAGGGCGGAGTCACCCTTCAGGAGGTTGAACAGGAATTTGAGAAGAATCTTGAACTTGTCGGTTCACAGGACAATTACCTAGTAACAGTTCGTGGAAGCGCCGACGCCGTCGGGGTTGACGGCGATGGGCGACGGGTTGTCATCGACCTGAAGTGGACCAACCATGCTAAGTATCGTCGGGAGGAAGTTGCTGGCGGCACCGCGCTACAGCTTGCCCTGTATCAATGGGCACTGCACCAGGGTGCGGACACTACTGACGATCCCACTGCCTACTACATGCTCAAGCAGGGATCTTTTATCTCTGCTGACTCGCATTTCGGCCAGCCACTTCAGAGTGCGGTGAAGCCAACCGACCTCTGGGACAGCGCGAAAAAGGCGATCACATTCAGCATCGACGAAGTAGTTAACGGCCGTGTCACCGCCACCCAAGTGGTCGAGGACAATCGGGCCGAGACTGAACCGGGCCGCGAAAGCGAATGGCGGGACAGAGGCCTCCACTACATCAAGCCACCCTGCCGTTTCTGTGAATTGGGAGTGCTGTGCGGGTTGAAAGGTGACTTTTCATGACCAACCTCGACAATGTGACGATGGTTTCGGCAAGCGCCGGCACAGGCAAGACGTACCACCTGACCTCAGAGATCACGGATCGCATCCAGTCCGGACTGACGGCAACCCAGATCATGGCCACAACTTTCACTAAGAAAGCCGCTGCTGAGCTCCAGGAACGAATCAGCGCTCGGCTATTGGAACATGCCGGGGCTGCCGACGGTTCACATGCCCGTTCACTACAGCTTGCTGCTCAACAACTTCCAGCGAGTCTTATTGGCACTGTTAACAGTGTCTGTGGTCAACTGCTGCAGGAGTACGCAATAGACGCTGGTCTATCTCCTGCACTTGAGGTCATCCCCGAAGAACAACTCAGGAGTATCTTCCACCTTGCCGTCGATTCCGTCTTGGCCGACCATGCGACGGGGATTCTACCGATTGCCCGCCGTATGGGAACCGACGAAGACTCGCCCTATGACTCGCAAACTTGGCAGGATACCGTCCGGTCAATTGTCGATGCGGCCAGAACCAACCTGCTCCGCTCAAGTGACTTGGCAGCCTGTGCAGACAGATCGTGGGCAGGCATCCGCGAGCTGCTCGACGATCCCGCCGAGGATGAACGTCCCGTTTGGCTGAGCGATATGCGCGCAGGGCGAGCAGAGCTGGAGGAACTGGCCAAGACAGGACTCGACGCCGCCGGCAGACAAGCAAAGATCGCTACTGGAGTGTTCGTCGAACAGTATCCGAAGGTCATCCAGAAAATTGACTCCGCAACGACGCCGGACGAGACCCCATGGGAGATATGGCGGGGTTTCGTAGCATCGAAACCCGCTGCGCCAATAGCTCAAATCTTCCTGGATCTCCGGACGCGGATACACGAAGGACTATTGTCCAATCCGGCATTTCACTCGGACATTGAACAGTACATTCGTAAGATATTTGCCTGCGCGGCAGAATGCCTGGAAACCTACGCTGATTTTAAGCGCCTCCATGGCTTGATGGACTTCGTCGATCAAGAGACCCTCGTCCTCGATTTGGCACACACCAGCGATGCGTTTCGCTCTTCCTTCTCTCGGAGGATCAGCTTCTTGGTAGTGGACGAGTTCCAGGACACGAGTCCCCTCCAGCTTGAGCTTTTCCTGCAACTGAGCGGTTTGGTCAAAGAAGCCGTATGGGTCGGCGATCCTAAGCAAGCGATCTACGAGTTCCGTGGAACAGACCCTGCCCTCATGCAAACCGTTGTGGATCAGGTGGAGAACAAGCGCCAGCTTTCAGAATCCTGGAGATCGTGCTCGTCTGTCATCGCATTGTCCAACGCTGTCTTTGAGCCTGTTTTCGGAACATTAGGGATGCCCGCTGCGTCAGTTCGGCTCGATATGCCTGACGCACACAAGGACTGGCCAAAGGGAAGCTTGGAAGCGTGGGCCCGTCCACAGAAGAACGACGACGACCGGCTTCTGGCCACAGCTGCCGGGGTAGCCGACCTCCTTAACCGTCGTAGGAACGTGAAGCCCGGCGACATCGCCGTTCTGACGCGCTCAAACAAGGACGTTGACGCCATCTCCGCTGCACTGGACGGTTTGGGTATTCGGGCAACACGAAATCCGCGCAAGCTTAATGAAGCCCGGGAAGTTCAGCTTGCTCGCGCAGCCATGGCATATGTTGCTGATGATCGAGACACCATTGCCCTCACCGAGTTGGTGGCGTTGCATCCTGGCCATCCCTCCAATGGAACTTGGCAGCGGGAGCTGTTATCCGCCGTCGAGCCCGAAACCGTCCACACCAGCTGGGCCCAGCAGCCTCAGGTACGTGCTTTGACCCGGGTCCGTGACCTCGCTGGCACAGCAACGCCACTTGAGATTTTTGAGGCCGTCATCGGCGCCGTCGGGCTGACAAATCACATAAAGTCTTGGACGTCTCCCGAAACCCGTCTCCGGAATCTCGACGCCATGAGAGGCACAATCGAAGATTACTATGAGCACTGCAGGGCGCTCCGGGCGCCCGGAACACTGCGCGGCTTCCTGACATTTTTCGCTTCCGCTAATCACCAATCAGCGGAAAACGCGGGCCCCGACGTCGTCAATGTAATGACTTATCACAAGGCCAAAGGTTTGGAATGGCCCGTGGTCGTTATGGAAGCCCTGGATAAGGACGTCCGCTTCGCCGCTTTCGGCACTGCCGTTGAACAGGACGGAGAGCTGGATCTGGAACAGCCGCTCAAGGACCGATGGATAAGGTTCTGGCCAAGTCCGTTCCCCTATAAGGCTTCGCCGCTCGACGCGGCCGGCCAGACAAGCCAGGTCGCCGTTGACGCGGAGCTTCGGGAGCGCAACAACACGAGCCGGCTCATGTACGTGGGGATGACTCGTGCCAAAGAAACCACCATCCTGACTGCGAAGTCGAATCAGCCACAGCTCCTCAACTTGTTGGGTGTCCCCTCGCTCGTATCCTGGTCAGGAGAGGTTGAAGATGGATTGCTGAACATTGCGGGAAGTTCTCCCCTGCCCGCCCGGGTTACCTCGTTTGACGTGCAAGAAACCAGGACCGACCAGACAGTTAACGTTGCCCAGTTCAGAGACCCAGCTAGCTTGCAGCCACTGCCCGTCTACCCTCCGGCTCGACTCACCGCGAGCTCCGAATCATCCTCCGACTATGACGTGAAAGTCCTGCTGGCTACAGAGCTCGGTCCCAGACTGGCTGCACGCGGTTCTGAAGAGTGGGGTGCAGTGGGAAGCGCCGTTCACGCGTACTTGGGGACGCAATACTCAACGCTTACTTCCGCCGACCAGCTTCAGCTTGCAGAGACAATCATCGAGCGATGGAAAGTAGGTCATGTAGTAGCTCCGGAACTGCTGATCGACTCCGGTGCGCGACTCGAAACGTATCTGCAAACGGAGTACCCGGGATGGACATACCATCGCGAGGCGGCCATTGGATGGCGGACTGAGAACAGAGTGATGCAAGGGTGGATAGACCTTCTGCTCGAGGGACCTGAGGGATGCGTCCTCATCGATCACAAGACCTATCCCGGGAATGACCCTGAGGGCCATATCCGAGACAAATACCTCGGCCAGATGGCAGCCTACCGTGATGCATTGGCGGCCGCCGGGATGCCCGTGATCCGCACGCTCATGCATCTTCCTGCTTTGGGCCAAATCTATGAAGTACTACCCGTTTCCGAAGCCGCCCAGCCCACCACGGAAGGCTGAGTAAATGAGATTCATACCCGAAGAACCGCATTTCACTGAGGGCCAGAGTGCAGAACGTTCAGTGTGGGAAGCCCTCAATCGAACCCTCCCGGACGATGCTGTGCTAGCCCACTCCGTTCAGCTGCGGGATGGCAGGGCAGAACATGAGATCGACATTTTGGTCCTCTGGCCGGGGGTGGGCATGGCGGCGATCGAAGTCAAAGGTGGCCGAATCTCCGTGGAAAATGGTCAATGGTTACAGTCCGACAGGGGCGGAAGCCACAAGATTCAGAGCCCGGTAGTGCAGTCTCAAAGTTCTCACCACGCCCTGAAGAACTGGCTGGGGCGGCAGCTCGGTACACCGCTGACCAGTCGCTTCGCCTACATGGTCGCGTTCCCCTACACCTCCGTTCCAAAGGAGTGGGGCATGGCTGGGTGCCCCCGCACTTTGGTTCTGGACGACAGACAATGCGAGTCGCCGGCTGAACTCGTCCGGAGGGCCATAGAAACAG
>NZ_JABMCX010000083.1 GCF_013179505.1 Paenarthrobacter sp. CM16
GACGCGGGAGGGAAGACCGGTCTTTCCGCGATGGACCGTCAAGGAGGTCACCGCCGACGAACACGAGGCTTTCATTACTGGCTCCGATGCCAACAACGGCCTGGAAATCCACAGCTCTTTCGCGCTGACGCCCGGCGGTGTCCTCACGGTGGTGCATCGTGTGATCAACCGGGGAACAACTCCGTTGGATGTCCATTGGGTTGAAGCCACCTTGCCGCTGCCCAAGACCGCGGACCATCTGACATCGTTCACCGGCCGATGGACCAGGGAAAAAGCTCCGTCCACCACACAAATGCCGCGCGGGGCAGTCAGCCGCGAAACGCGGCGCGGCAGGGGCGGACACGATGCACCCCACCTGGAAATTGCCAGCATCGGCAAGCCCCGGAACCGTGTCGGGGAAATGTGGTCCGTCCACTTGGGCTGGAGTGCCGACTGCACCTACCGAACAGACCGGATGACGGACACCGTAACGCTGTTGGGAGCCGGCGAGCTGCTGCGGGCGGGCGAAATCAGGCTCGCTCCAGGGGAAAGTTACAGCACCCCTAAAGCCTGGTTCGCTTGGTCGGACGCGGGGCTTGACGGTCTCTCCGCACGATTCCATGAGGCACTGCGCTCACGCGATCAACATCCGCGGAGCCCCAGGCCGTTGGTGCTCAACACCTGGGAAGCCGTCTATTTCGATCATGATCCGGCCACCCTGACGCGCTTGGCAGAACGTGCAGCCGAGGCGGGAGTTGAGCGCTTCGTCCTGGACGACGGCTGGTTCATGGCCCGCCGCGACGATACCAAGGGGCTGGGGGATTGGACTGTGGATCCCGCCGTGTGGCCGGAGGGTTTGGGGCCGTTGGCGCAGCGCGTCCATGACCTGGGAATGCAGTTCGGCCTATGGTTCGAGCCCGAGATGGTGAACTTGGATTCCGATCTGGCAAGGGCGCATCCGGACTGGCTGCTGCACAACCCTGACCACGTTTGGTCATCCCCGGATGAGCTGTCCTGGCGGACGCAGTACGTCCTGGACCTTGCGAACGCCGGTGCCTATGAGCACGTCCGAATCCAGATGAGCTCACTCATCGACGAGCTCGGCATCGACTTCATCAAATGGGACCACAACCGGGACCTGGTGGAATCCGTGCATTCCGGACTTCCCGGCATCCACGAACACACCCTGGCCACCTACCGGTTGATCCGTGAACTCAAGGAAAGCCACCCGGGACTGGAAATCGAGTCATGCTCCAGCGGAGGAGCGAGGACAGATCTGGGGATCCTGGAGTTTGCGGACAGGGTCTGGGCGTCGGATTCCAACGATGCCGTGGAGCGGCAGGATATCCAGCGATGGACACAGCTGTTGCTTCCTCCCGAGATGGTGGGAGGACACATTGGACCAACGACGTCCCACAGCTCGGGCCGGACCGTGGACTTGTCCTACAGGGCAGCCACCAGCTTGATGGGATCCGCCGGCTTCGAATGGAACCTGCTCGAATGCGGCCCCGATGAGCTGGAAGCGGTGCGCGCTTTTGGTGCCCTCTACAAAGAGTTGCGTCATGTCCTGCACACCGGCGTCCCAGTGCACGCAGATGTCCTGGATCCGGCATTGCGGGTCACAGGTGCCGTACTTCAGGATCAGAGCGAGGGCGTTTGGACTATTGCATCCGTTGCCACTTTGGAAGATGCACTGCCGGAGCGGGTCAGGTTGCACGGCCTGGATGTATCCCGCCGTTATCGGGTAAGGGTCCGGAAGGAACTGGGCGAGGCCCGCCATGGGTGGATCACTCCGCCGTGGGTTTCAGCCGGTGAAATCACCCTTCCCGGGAGCGTCCTGGTGCGGGACGGGCTGCAGATTCCGCTGCTGTGGCCTGCGCAGGCTCTGGTGCTCCACGTCCAAGGGGTGTAGGGCATTGCGCGTCAGGAGGTGCGAACGTGCGCGGGATCTGCCGTGCTGCCCCGTTGCACGATTCGTCCTGTGGGGACGTGAACCACGGTCTGGACCGCGCCCGAGTACGTCTCCATCAGGACATCGGCAACGGTTCGTCCGAGTTCATGGACGTCCAAACTAAGGACGGAAAGGGGTGGGGAGGCGAGCCGGCAAGCCGGCCCGTCATCCCAAGCCAGCAAGGAAACATCGGAGGGAACTTCCAAGCCCAGATCCTTGGCTGCGCCCAATCCAGCTACAGCCATCATGCTGTTGTCATAAATCACTGCGGTAGGGGGAGTGGCAACCGACAGGATCTCCCGGGTCCGTAAATCCCCGGAGGCGGCAGAGTAGTCACCTTCCACCGACAGCCCTGTGACGCCGCGACGCTCAAGGGCCTGGTCGAAGGCCATGCTCCTGGACTTTGTGTGGTGAAGGTGCTTTGGTCCGGAGACCCGTCCGATGACCTTATGCCCAAGACCGGAGAGGTAATTGACGGCCATTTCCATGCCGCCGGAATTATCAACATCAACCAAGGAGGCGCCATCCACGGGCGGCCCGCCCAGGATGACTACGGGCAGGCCAAGCTCAAGGCAAAGCTTCGCCCGGGAATCGTCCTCTTGGGAATCGGCAATGACTACGGCGTCCACATCTCCGCTTTCGGCCCATCGTGGATATGCCTCCAACTCCTCGCCATAGGAGGTGAACTGCCGCAGGAACGCGCTGGCACCTGCCAGGTCCAGGGCTTCTTCCATTCCTGCCAGTAGATCTTCAAAGAACGGGTCTGTTCCGTGGGGTCCGTTCTTACTCTGAACGCCCAGACCAAAACGAGGTGGCCGGTTTCTCATCACTGCGGCATTGTCCATGTGCTAAGTATGGCTTCGACCGGCAATACTTAGCACATGAGCCGAGCCCCGAAGCGTCCATGACTGTCCTGCATTCCTCGTCCATTACGCCCACCAGCAGGGCCTTGATCCTTGACCGCGTCAGGGCGGAAGGCCCGGTCAGCCGTGTCCAGTTGGCTGAACGAACCGGTCTGACGCAGGCATCTATTTCCAACCTGGTCCGCGCTCTCCTGAGTGAAGGTTTGCTCGTGGAGACGGGAGAGCGGACGTTCACCGGGGCAAAGGGTAAACCCCGCGTTCTTCTTGGGCTCAATCCCCGTGCACGCTGCAGCGTGGGTGTGCAGTTGGGCGCCGACTGGATTGTTATTCTCGTGACGGATGCGGCCGGGTCGGTCCTCGCCAGGACACGTATACGGGGTGCCCGCTCGCGGAATCCCCAGGAAGTCGTTCAGGACGTTGCCGGGCACGTGGATGTATTGCTCGGAGTTGCAGGCCAAGAGCGGAGCATCGTGTCGGGCATCGGCCTGGTGGCGCCCGGCGCATTGGACCTCGACGCCGGTTCCATTCTGTCCTCGCCCAGCATGCCTTTGTGGGAGGGCTTCCCTGTGAGGGACTCTATGAGTGAAGCAGCTTCCTTGCCCACCTTATTGGACAATGTTGCCACTGCTGCTGCCATGGGAGATTTCTGGAGCGGCGCCATCCCGGACGCCACAGCTCATTGCACCGTGTACATGGGTGCCAGCATCAGTGCGGGTTTACTTATTTCCGGGTCGCTGTATCGTGGTGCCAGCTCCAACGCCGGTCCCCTCGGAAGTGTGCGCTTCCGAGGGGACCGGCGGTCAGGGCTGACGCTGGATGAAGTGGCCGGACCACGCGCTGTTGCCGAGCGCGCCTGGGAGGCCATGTCAGCTGGCAAGACCACCATGGTCAGGCTCTCCAGTGACAGGGATCCGTTCCGGGATTTTGCGTTAATTGCAACAGCAGCCGTCCATGGCGATCCGTTGTCAGCGGCGCTCATCAAGGAATCCGCAGACTATGTGGCCGATGCCGTTCTGGCCTTGGTCAACATCCTGGATCTGGATTCGGTGACCTTCGCCGGACCCTCATTCACCACAGCTGGTTCGTTGTACTTGCCAGTGGTGGAGCAGCGACTCCGTGAGGAGGCTTTTGCCTCACTGAAGCACGGCGTCACAGTGCGGCTGGCAACACAGGTAACGGACGCGGCGTCGGTGGGCGCCGCAGCCTTGATGCTTCAACAGAGCATCAACCAGCCGGCGGCCAACGTATCGGGACAGTACAACTAGCCGGCTTTTAGTTCATCCAGATAGATCGTTCCCGTTGTTGTTTGTCCGTCGGGAACCTGGTTGATAAAGATGTTGAATTGGGAGGGATCCTTGAGATCCTCGCTCGTGATCCGCCGCTCGGCGTTGGCCGTGTCCCAAGGAGCTGGCCGGAAATCGGCAAAGGGGATGCTGATGTTCCCGCCTTCCGTTCCGCTGAGGGAGGGATACGCCTCGTATGCCACGCCACCGCAGACCAGCTGGAGAACCAGTTTCTGCTGTGATCCGTCCGCTTTCAGCCACAGGGAAAGCGCGTCGAACCCGGACCAGTCGCCTTCTATCCGGCGGGTAATCCCGGTGTAATTCTGAAGGCGGAAGTCGTAGTCGAAACGCAATGCGCGTTCACCACTTCCCACAGGGCTGCTGGAAAGCGAGATGCTGTTAGCCCCTACCGCGCTGTATGTAGCCCGGAGCTCACTGTCGTCGGCGTATGTCTCGAAGTCGTCCACCACGCCAGGAGCCGCAGCCGGCTTTGCGCCAAGGACCAATTGTTGCTGCGCGGTGAGTTGGGCTTTCCCGGTCAGCGCGGCGGTCACGGCGAGGTTGGTCCGGGTGTTGACCAAGTCAGCCTCCGGCACGGTCAAGGCGCCGGTGAAATACCCGGAAGCAGCGTCATAAGTCAGCTGCTGCTTCGTCCCGTCATCACCCACGGTGAACCATGCTTCTTTGACCTTTGCATCGCTGACGCGGACGCGGACCGTGGTACGGGTCTCCGTAATCCGTGCTCCATCAACCGGTGACACTACATGCAGGGCGGGTGCATGGTCCGCGGCCTTCACCTTCCGCTGCCAAACCTCACTCCTGGACAATCCTCCGCTGAACACTGTGAACTCATCGGCCGCGAAGGCACGGAAGTCCGGGAGCATTTCGTGCTCGGCCAACTCACCGGTTGCCGGGTAGGGAACAAAGAACTGACCGGTTCCGTAGTTGGTCCATGTCAACATCCAAGCCATGCGTCGGGCATCAGGGTCCGCTTTGAGTGCAGCCAGCACATGGCTGTACCAGGCAGTGTCCGCGTTCTGGCCGTTCTCCTTGAGGGCACCGCTGACACCAACTTCCGTCAGTGCCGCTACCTTGCCCCGCTCCTCTGCCAGACGCGAGATCATGCCCAGATCCGCTACGAGTCCATCCAGCCACTGCTGCGAGCCGCCGGAACTGTCGTAGTTGTCATAGCCAAGCACGTCCACAAAATCGTCGCCGGGATAGGTGCGCATGAACACCTCACTGGTCCCGCTGAAGCCGCCGCCCGGAGAGTAGGAGTAGAGGAAATTGTGGACGTCTTTGGTGTCGCGGAGATATTCCACGGTGTAACGGAAAAGTTCAACGTACTGGGAAGAGGAGGCATGGGCTGCTCCCCACCAAAACCAGGACCCCGCATTTTCGTGGAACGGCCGGAACACCATGGGGATGGGGGCGCCGTTTTCATCCACAGCGGCTTTAGCGATGCGGGCTACGCGGTCGAGGTAATCAGTGAAAGCCTTATTCTTATCTCCGCCGGGCATGATCCGGGGGACCACGCCGCCATCTGTGTCGTCAAAGGCTCCACCTGTAGCGAAGTTGTCCATGTGGGCCGAGAAGGTTTGGATCCCTCCAATCTTGTCTGCGGCTTTGACCAGGCTGACGGTGTGTTGGAAGTTCTCCTCCGGTGTGGGGCTGCCGGGCGCGGATCCGTACCCATCGTGGCCAAAATCCCAGCCGAAGACGGCGGGATGTTCTCCGGTGGCTGCTTTGACGTCAGACTGGAAGCCGTCGGCGCTTTCCGCTGGGAACGTTACGCCAAACTCCGTGTCCTGCTGGTGGCCGAAGAGGATGCCTTTACCCTGCTGGGATTGCAGGTAGGCGAACAGCGACGCTGTCCGGGGCGTTGCTTCGGGATCCACGATTGATACGCGCTCAGGAGGGCCGGAGCTGCCCGGCGCAGGGAGTGGCGCTGCCGAGGCCGACGTTGCGGTTGAGGACGCCAAAGCGGCGATGAGTACGGTCAGGCCGCATGTCTTAAGGCGGCGAAGAAACTCACTTGATGATTTCAAGGTGGTCCTGTCTTCTCGGGGGATGCAACGGCGCATCGCCTTCGGACCACAGTAAGGGATTAACTTAAGTAGGTAAAGTAATTCTTTGCGAGTTGTAGCTGTTCGGGCGGCGGCCCGTTGGGCGGGGAGGTTTCGTCACCTCAGTAGTTGCCGGCCCCGCGGCGTGGAGATTTCCCTGTCGTGTTCGGCGGGGCCTCGACGGTCTTGGCGGGGACAAGTTTCAAGCCGATCACGCAGGCGACGATGCCCGAGAGGAAGAGAATCCGCAGTGCGGTGGGTGTCTCGTTTCCTTCGAGCATTGCCCAGGTAACCGTCAATGCCGCTCCGGTGCCGGTCCACACGGCGTATGCGGTGCTCATCGGAATCCGCTTTGCTGCGTATCCCAAGCCGAGCATGCTGAGGGTGAGGCCCGCAGCGAACACGCTCGTTGCCGCAGGGTTGGTGAATCCCTGGCTTTGGCCTAAAGCTGTGGCCCATACTGCTTCCAGGACGGCGCTGGCAATGAGAACTATCCAGTGCATCAGCTGATCACCTTCAGCCCGACGACGCACCCAATCAGAGTTGTGAGCAGTGCGGCGCGCGACAGGGAAAGCCTCTCCTGCTTGCGGACGACGGCAAGCGCTGCGGTCAGTACAGCGCCGATCCCCACCCAGACGGCGTAGGACGTGCCGGTTGCCAGATCGGTCATCGCATATGCCAGGCCGGCCATGCTAACGGCCATCGAGCCGATGAAGATCAGGGTTGGGAGTTTGCGCTTGAAGCCATCCGAGGCCCCGAGCGCTGTAGCCCAGACTGCTTCGAGTAGACCGGAAAGTATGAGAACGAGCCACGCCATGAACTTTTCCTTGCTGGAGAGAGAAACGTCATCTGCACCGTGATGCGATGGGATGAGTGAACAATTCGATGCGCCTTGTTACGCACTGTTGGGCAGAAACTGCCCTAGGTTTTAGGCTGCTTTGTTGCCAGGCGCAACCTGGGACGGATGCTGCTTCCAGCGTCCGTCCCAGGCTGTGGTGGCTACTTGTCCCCGAAGGTCTTGTCCAGCGCGCTGAGGATGTCGTCGATGATGTCCTCGGGGTCTTCGAGCCCGATGGACAGGCGCAGGTGGCCGTATTTGTGGAACGAAGCAGGGTAGTTCTCTGAGCCGCCGCGTGCATCCGGGCCAACGTGGACGATCAGCGTTTCATCGTGGCCGAGCGAGACTGCCGAGGTGATGACCTGGAGGTTTTTCACGAAGGTGTTCTGGGTGTTCGAGTCACCTTCCACAGCGAATGCGAGAACACCCCCGAACCCTCGACCTCCAAATTGTTTACCGGCGAGTTCGTGCTGGGGATGCGAGGCAAGGCCCGGGTAGAGCACGTAAGCGATCCGCCGGTCGGCTTCAAGGACCGCGGCTACCTTCTCCGCGCTCGAAAATTGCTGTTTCAGACGCAGCGGGAGCGTTACGGAACCGCGCATGATCATCCATGCGTTGAACGGAGAAATGACACCGCCGGCATCGACTATGGCGTCGTGTCGGATGTGCTGGATAAGTTCGCGCCGCCCAATGACGACACCGCCCATCGCGTCACCGTGGCCGTTGATGTACTTGGTCAGCGAGTGGATGACCAAGTCTGCGCCGTCGTCGAGTGCTCGGTAGAAGGGTGCGGGAGTAAAGGTGGCATCAACGGTCAGCAGGACGCCGGCGTCCTTGGCGATCCTGGCCAGGGCGGCGACGTTGGCCACCTTGGTAGTGGGGTTGGCGATCGTTTCGGCGTGAATCAGTTTGGTGTTCGGACGAACGGCTGCCCGGACTGCTTCCAGGTCGTCGGCATCAACGAAGGTGGCCTCAATGCCGTATTTTTCCGGAAGGAGCTCCCCGAACAGGCGGTAGACAGCTTCGTAGGTGACGTTTGAAACCACCACGTGATCGCCGGACTTCAGGAGGGCGAAGAAGACTCCATGAAGGGCGGCGACGCCCGTGGCGAAGGCCGCTGCTGCTTCTGCGCCTTCCATGGCGGCGAGTTTTGTTTCGAGGGCGACCTGGTTTGCGCCGGCGTTTCGGGTGTAGACCAGTCCGTCGTCAACGCTCGACCAGTCCATCTCGGAGGGGTCTTCGGGGAGAACGTAGGAGTTGGCCATGATCAGGGGAGTGCGGAGGGCGCCGGTGCCCTTGTCAATGCTGTTTCCTCCATGGACAGCCCAGGTGCTGTCATGGACGGATGCCCGGTTGTGCTTGTCAGGTGTGCGATTCATTGCGGGTTTCCTTTCGGAGGATAGGCCCCGTCAGCGGGCAAGAGCCCGTGGTGCTGGACGGCGGCTGAAGAGTGGTTGTGTTGTGGAGACTTCGAGGGATAGCACGGCCAACTGAGCCCGAAAGAAGCGGGTAATGGCTTTTAGGCGATCCCTGCTTTGGACCAGAAGTCTGACCAGGACCGTATGATCGCCGTCTAGCAGCTCGGCGGTGGTGATCTCCGCGATGGACTCCATGCTGCGGTACAGGTCGTCGCCGGTGCGTCCCGGCGCCATGACGATCCGGATGCAGGCTGACAGGGGACCCAGTGCTGGATCTGGAAATTTGCGGATGATGGTGTACCCGCCTATGTGGCCGTGCAGCTCCAGGCCTATGACGCGTTCCTCGCATTCACGTTCGGTAAGCCCGGTGCGCGCGGCCAGAACCGTTGTGGGTACCCTGCCCTCATCTTCCAGAATGCCCAGGATGAGGAGGTCAAGGACATCCGGTTCGCGGGTGGGCATGTTGCTACCCCTTCGTCATGTCCCTTCCGGGGGCGGGAGGGAAGCCGATAAGCCGCTGGACGCTGATGACCTCTGAACCCAACGTGGACAGGTGGCTCGTAAGGTCGGCCCCTGCGGCAAGCAGGGACTCGTTGCTCATGGGTGCCAGTGCGTCGAGGATGAACAAAGCTGAGGTGGTCTCGTCCCGCAGTTGTGTACGGCGGCCTTGGCGCCAATTCCATCGGCGGCAAGTGACGCCGTCGTCGTCGCACCAGAGCACCTCGCCGGCATCTGGGTATTCGACGATTGGTTCTCCGCTCGCTACCGTGTCGAAGGGCTCTTGGCCCGTTGCGCGGATGAGTCGTGGTGCTCCGCTGTAGCGGGCGAGGTCTTCGCCGCCTAGCGGAATTTGGTGGAGGACGGAGATTGCGTTGTAAATGTCCGTGAGTTTGTTGACTCTGGGGAGGCCGGCCTCCGCCCGGCGGATCAGCGCTTCAAGGCTGTTGCGTGTGCGGTTGGGCTTGGCGCCGAACGCCTGGTAAGCCTCCCGCCATGCGGCTATATGCGGAAGGTGTTCGGCCTTTCGCTCGCTCAACGCAGTCCGCGCAACCATCTCAGCTTGCTCCAACAACGCATTGCTCGCTGCCTCGCTTGCACCGGGGATGAGGCCATCCACTGCGATCAGGAGGGCTCTGTAATCGGGCCGAAGCTCGAAAACGGCGGGCTCCACGTAAGCGGAGTCAACGGTTTCCTGGAGGGCTTGGATGCTAAGCATTCCTTGCCTCCCGATGCCCTGATCCCACGCCGCGTTCAAAGACTGCGAGGGAGAACCGCGCCGGCTCGGAGGTGCTGTTGCTGTAGGAGTGGGCCAGGTCCCCGGGGAATGTGACAGAGTCGCCAACGTCAAGGACGAATATCTGCTCTGCTACACCAACGGTGACGGTGCCCTGCTGAACCTGCAGAAGTTCCTTGGTGCCCGGCGTGTGGGCTTCGCTGGAGTGTTGGTCGCCCGGCCCCAGGATCCAGTCCCACAATTCCACCACTTCCGGCGGTTCCGTTCCGCCAACCAGCACGCCGCGTCCGCCGGCTTCGCTGCTCCAGAGCACTGCACCTTCGCCCTTACGAGTAACTTGGACGGCCTTGGGTTCGGGTGACTGGACCAGGTCCGGCAGCCCGACGCCAAGGGCGTCGCTGATCCTCAGTAGAGTACCGACGCTCGGATTCATGGTGGCCTGTTCAACGTTGATCAGCATTCTGCGGCTCACGCCCGCCACTTCCGCCAATTGGTCCAGCGTCATGCGCCGGGATAGGCGCTCCTGCTTCACCCGTGCGCCGATGGCCGAGGCCAAAGTTGCGATATTATCGTCCATAGATGCAGCATACTGCACCATGAGTGCACTATCAATGCTCCACTGGAATATGTTTGTATCAACGATTAAAGGGAAGCCTCATGGATCCATATCAACTCAGTGTGTTGCGTGAGCTGGGCGACCACGGCAGTGTGGCCGCTACTGCCCGTGCTCTCGGCGTGAGTCCCTCGGCAGTCTCGCAGTCGCTTGCCGCGCTTCAACGCAAGTTCAAGGCGCCCCTGACTCAAAAGCGGGGGAGGTCCGTTGAACTCACTGATGCGGGCCAAGCCCTCGCCGTGGCAGCCATTGCTGTTGCCGAGGCGATCACCCGTGCCGAAGCTACTGTTGATGAGTTCGTCGGCGGCATTGACCGGACGGTGCGTGTCAGTGCTTTCCATAGCGCGGCCATGTCGTTCTTCCCCGGGCTGGCCGCCTTGGAACATACGGAGGGATTTCCGGTTGTTGAATGTGTTGATGAGGACGTCGACCGTGTCTCCTTCCCGGCCCTGACCGCCAACTATGACATCGTGATCGCCCACAGAATGAGCCATACGCCCCCTTGGCCCAGGGACAGGCTTGCCGTGTTGTCCTTGCTGAGGGAGCCCATGGACGTGGCCATGCATTCATCCCATGATCTGGCCATGAAGAAGACTCTGAAACCGGTAGATCTGGTGGGGGCGACGTGGGTTTCCACGCATGCCGGTTTCTCGCCGGCGGACATGCTTGACGCCGTAGCTGCTGCGGCCGGGTATCCAATGCGGGTGGTGCACAGAATCAATGACTTCAGTACAGCCGCTGCCATGGTGTCCGAAGGTGGGCACCTGGCGTTGCTGCCCCGGCATACCGTCAGGATTCCCGCATCGCAGGATGTGGTCCTGCGCCCGCTTGAAGGCGTACAAACAGTTCGTCACGTGGACATGCTGGTCCGACCCGAACGGGTGGTGCACCGGGCTGTATCCGTTGTTATTGATGCCTTGCGTGGAATCGCCCGGACACACGTAGAAATCCCATCACCCAAGAACGCTTACGCCAAAGAATCCCCGCGATGAGATGGACGTGCAGGTTCTTGCCTGGCTTCAGCTGAACGCCCGCATTGGATGGCCCCACCCGGCTGTTGGCGGCGCCCTCCACGTTGTGCTGCTGCGCCGGCGAAAACCACGACCACAATTCCCAGGAGTTGGAGAGCCGAAGGTGACTGTGCCAGAACGATCATGCCGAGCAGGAGGCCGATGGCCGGTTCCAGCGCCAAGAGGGTGCCGAACGCTGTGTGCGTCATTCGACGTAGCGCCCTCATTTCCAAGATATAGGGCAGTACGGGAATCAGCACAGCAAGGGCGGCGGCGACGCCGACGAGTTCCCATGTGATGTGCCCGAAAGCCTGCGGCAGTCCGAAGGGTGTCACAACCAGGGCAGCAATAGGGATGGTCAGCGCCAGGGCGCCGATTCCGGTGAAGCGGTCGCCTACCTTTTGGGTCAGCAGAACGTAGGCTGCCCACCCGATCGCGCCCATGGCGGCGAAGCCGACACCCAGGAGGTCCACCTGGCCGGACCAGGGCTCGGTGAGCAGGAGGACTCCTGCCAAAGCGGTTGCCGGCAGGAGCAACGAGCGGACCCCTTGCCCTCGAAGGGCAGCGACGCTGAGCGGGCCAAGGAACTCAATGGCTACAGCAGTTCCCAGTGGAAGACGTTCCATGGCGGCGAGGAACGTCACCGACATGATCCCGACGGAGATACCGAGACCGAGAATGGCCGGGGTGTCGCTAAAGCGCAGGGACTTCAATGGTGGTCGGGCCAGAAGGAGCAGGATGATCGCGCCCATGCTGAGTCTGAGCCAGGCCGTACCGATTGGTCCTAGCGCCGGCATCAACCCTGCGGACAGGGCGGAGCCGAGCTGGATGGAGAACATGGCTGCTATGGTCAGCGCCCACGGTGGGATTGCGGGTTGGGTGGTGCTCATTGCTGGTTCCCCTTGGTCTGGCACCCATCGCTTGCACGCGACCTTGGAGGCCTGGTCACGGCAGGATGGTTTTGTCGATGAGTCGGTTGGTGATGGTGATGTCGGGCCCAAGTTGGCTGAGGTGGGTTGCGAGGTCTTCGGCAGCTGCCCGGAGGGCATCGGTAGTGACTGGGTCAAGGGCATCCAGGATGAACAACGCGGTGGTGGGTTCATCCCGTAGTTGTGTCCGTCTGCCCTGTCGCCAGTTCCAGCGCCGGCAGGTGACACCTAGGTCATCGCACCAGATGACTTCACCTGGCTCGGGATACTCGACGACGGCCTCTCCGTTGGCTGCCGTGTCGAAGGGTTCCTCTCCAGTGGCCCGGATGAGTCGAGGCGGGCCGCTGTAGTTGGAGAGGTCTTCTCCGCCGAGCGGGATTTGGTGAAGCACGTAGATGGCGTTGTAGATGTCTGTCAGTCGGTTCACCCGTGGCAATCCTGTGGCGGCGCGCCTCAGGAGTGCCTCAAGGCTGTTGCGTGTCCGGTTCGGTTTGGCACCGAAGCCCTGATAGGCCGTTCGCCACGCGGCGACGTGGGGGAGGGCCTCGACTTTTTGCTCCTGGAGCGCCAGCCGAGCGGAGGCTTCGGCCTTTTGGAGCAGCGCCTCGCTAGCGTCGTTGCTCGCCCCCGGAACGAGCCCATCGACGGCCAGCAGGAGGGCTTGGTAGTCGGGGCGAAGTTCAAGGACGGCAGGATCGATGTAGCCGGCGTCGAGGAGCTGCTGGGGGTGGGCCGTCTTAGGCATCAGCAAAACCGTTGTTTGCACTCAATGATGATTTCTCCATAGAGGCATCATACTGCACTTTTAGTGCATAGTGTTCGACAGCTTTGGCGCAGCTCGCTACCGGCCCTGCGGACGGCTGCAGTAATTCGCTCAAGTCGTGGCGTGGTCATCGACCAGCATTGCCAATAAAGCGTTACATCGTGTGCGGCACCGCCAGGAAGAGGGACCAATCCGCTGCGGGTGAGGTCCCGTTGAATTTGCTGCTCAGGAATCATGCCCCAACCGAGCCCGGCCCTGGCGGCTTCCAAAAATGCTTCGGAGGAAGGGATGGTGTGGGTCGGGGGGAAGTGCTCAACGCCTTTGGACCGGAGGATTCGGTGCTGCATGTCATCATTGGCGCTGAAGCGAAGCATCGGCATCTCGGACCAGTTCACTCCATCAGGGGTTTTGTGGCGTTGAACCAGTTCGGCTGAGGCCGCCGGTACGTAACGCATCACGCCCAGCAACTCCACCCGGCATCCGCCTACGGCTTTGGGCTCTGTGGTGACGGCCCCGAGAACGTCTCCTTGGCGTAGCAGCCGGGTGCTGTGATCCTGGTCTTCGATGTGGAGGTCCAGCGCTGTGTCCGGCCACGTAGCTGCCTGGTGCAGCACGGGCGTGAACCAGGTCGCCAGCGAGTCGGCATTCACGGCCACGGCAACGGTGGCTCGTCCTTCAGGGCCCTGGCCCAAGGAATGCATGGCGTCTACCTCCAGCGCCTGAATTTGTCGGGCTGTCCGCAGGAGTATGGCGCCGGCTTCGGTGGGGCTGCTCGGCAGGCTGCGACGAACCAGTATTTGCCCGGCTGAGGTTTCCAAGGCTTTGATCCGTTGGCTGACCGCGGAGGGCGTGATGCCGAGCAGGTTTGCGGCAGCGTCGAAGGAGCCGGTCTCAACGATGGCGCTCAGTGCCTTCAGATGTTCGAAGTTCATGGTGTAAAAGTAAAGTACCTTGGCTGGTTTGGATCCTGCCTTTGCACGGGCCGCTTTGACTGGCGGCCCGTACCGAGCAGAAACTGACACTTGGTTTATAGGACTTTGCTGAAGAAGCTCTTGGTGCGCTCCTGCTGGGGGTTGACTATGAGCTCACGGGGATTGCCCGACTCCACAACAACCCCACCGTCCATGAACGTCAGAGTGTCTCCCACCTCCCGGGCGAAACCGATCTCGTGCGTTACCACGATCATGGTCATACCTGATTTAGCGAGGTCTTTCATGACATCCAGGACGTCTCCCACCAGTTCGGGGTCCAGTGCGGAGGTTGGTTCATCGAAAAGCATGAGTTCAGGATCCATGGCAAGAGCACGGGCGATGGCAACCCGCTGTTGCTGGCCGCCGGATAGCTGCGCCGGGTAATAGCTGGCACGGTGAGCGAGTCCAACCCGATCGAGAAGATCCTGGGCCCGCCGTTTGGCTGGAACTTTTTCAAGACCTCGGACCTGGACCGGAGCCTCGATGATGTTCTCCAAGGCTGTTTTGTGGCCGAAAAGGTTGAAACGCTGGAAGACCATGCCGATGTTTCGGCGTTGACGGGCGATGTCCTTCAGATGCAGTTCGTGCAGTTTTCCGTCCGTTTCCCTGTATCCGATGAGTTCGCCGTTGACGCGGATCCGGCCGGCACCAATGCTCTCCAGGTGGTTGATGCACCGCAGAAGCGTGGACTTTCCCGACCCTGAGGGGCCAATCAGGACTGCAACCTCACCTTCTTTGACGGTCATGTCGATGCCGCTAAGGACGTGGTGGTCGCCAAAGTACTTATGTACCCCTTCAATCCTGACAACGTCGTTCGCAGGAGCGGATGCTGGTGGGCTGGTCAGGGGATGGACGGAAGCGCTCATCGCACGTCCTCCTCACTGTTTGTTGATGCATTCTGGGCAGGGGCCGGCGTTGGGTTGACGCTTACGCCGGCTGTCTGGAGGGCTGCTGGATTGACGGTGATGCGAGTGGAAATGTCGACACCCTTTCCGTAATGCTTCTCTATAAAGTGCTGGCCCACCATCAGGATGCTGGTGACTACCAGGTACCAGAACGCTGCAACGATGAGCAACGGAATGGGGAGGTAGCTTCTATTGGCAAGGGTGTTGGTGACGAAGGTCAGATCCAAGGTGAACGGCACCGCAAGCACCAGGGAGGTTGTCTTGAGCATCCCGATGGTTTCGTTGCCGGTTGGTGGGACGATGATGCGCATGGCTTGGGGAAGCACAATCCTCCACATGATTTTCGAGCCCCGCATGCCCAAGGCTTCAGCGGCTTCGATCTGTCCCTTGTCCACGGATTTAAGTCCGGCCCGGAAGATCTCGGCCAAGTAGGCCGACTCATTGAGGGCGAGGCCCAGGACGGCAGCCCAGAACGCGTTGAGCAGGTCTTGGGTTGTCAGGCTGAGCAGTTCCGGGCCGAAAGGGACGCCAATGGTGATCCTGGGGTAAAGGACGGCAACCAATCCCCAAAAGATCAGCTGGGTGTAGACAGGAGTGCCCCGGAAGAACCAGACCCAGAACCAGCTTGACCATCGGAAGATCGGGTTCTCTGATTGGCGCATGAAGGCCAACAAGATAGCCAGGGTAACTGCTATTGCCATCGAGAGAACGGTGAGCAACAGCGTCCAACCGACACCCCGGATCACATTTTCGTCCAGGACATACAGGCCGAAGGTGTCCCAGTGGAAGTTGGGGTTGGTGGCCAGGCTTTGGATGCCGACGGCGGCCGCGAGGACAATGATGACAGCTCCCACCCAGCGGCCGGGGTGGCGGACGGGAACTGCTTTGATCAGTTCCGGTGAGGGGCTGGATTGTGTGGTGGCCTGTTCGTTGGTAGCGAGGCTCATGACTTAACTGCAGGGTTGACTTCGGGGTCGGTAATGGCGCCGTCGGAGTTGTTCCACGAATCGAGGATGTGCTGATAGGTGCCCTCGGCGATCAGCTTGGCAACCACCTTTTGGATGAGTTCGGCCAAGGCCGTGTCATTCTTCGGAACAGCGATGCCCACCGGGGAGGTGTTGTAGACGCCTCCGGCTTTTTCTACGGCCCCGTTGGTCTGCTGGATGGCGTAACCGATCAAGGTTGACTCGGCGATCATGGCGTCAATGCTTCCGTTGACCAAGCGGGTAGTGACATCCGTCTGGTTCTTCAGCGTGACGATGTCGATGGGTTGCTTTCCGGCTTTGAGGCATTCATCGTTGCGGTTCTTGAGGTCAGGATCTTCCTGGGTAGTTCCGGTCTGGACTCCCACGGATTTTCCGCAGACGTCATCGGGGGAGAACTTCTTGGGGTTGCCCTTCTGGACCGCCCAGGTGGTCCCGGCGTTGAGGTAGCTGACGAAGTTGACGGCTTTGAGCCTCTCATTGGTAATGCTGAAGGAACTGATGCCGAGATCGTATTTGGGACCGAGGGCTGGAAGAATGCCCGTGAATTCGGCGGTTTGTACGTCCACTTTCAGATCCAGGGTCGCTCCAATAGCCTTCGCCAAATCGACGCCGTATCCCATGGGAGTGCGGTTGTCCGCGCCGCCGAGGAATTCAGCCGGAGCGTACGTTGTATCGGAGCCGATGACCAAGGTGCCTTTGGACTTGATCGTTGCCGGTACCTGGGACGCGAGCGATTGATCCGGGGTGATGCTTACCGGGTCGAACGTGGAAATGGACGAACCGGACGGAGCTGGTCCGGACGCAGACCCGGAAGCATTCGTGCACCCAGACAAAGCGAGTACACAAGTGGTCAGGACTGCCACGCCTTTGGCGAATGTTTTCAAGCGGCGCCCGACCGGGCTGTCGATGGAGCCCGGATCCGGTATCGGGCCAACCTGATGGTGGTTGGAGGTGTTCAGTGCTTCGGACATAATGTCTCCTGATATTGATGATGCGCCGATGCGGGCGAAAGATGTGGGTGCTGCGCATGTCGGGTCTGCAGCGC